>NZ_JBNNVR010000080.1:0-25313 GCF_050280645.1 Pseudomonas sp. NPDC089554 | reverse complement strand
GTCCGGCGGTGTTCGACTTCCTGCAGGAAAAAGGCAACGTCGACGAGCACGAGATGCACCGCGTGCTGAACTGCGGCGTGGGCATGGTCATCTGCGTGGCCCAGGACCAGGTAGAAGCTGCCCTGAACGTGCTGCGCGCCGAAGGTGAACAGCCGTGGGTGATCGGCCGCATCGATGTGGCCGCAGAAGGCGCTGCCCAGGTCGAGCTGCAGAACCTCAAGGCACACTGATGCCGGGCAAGACCTGTAACGTCGTGGTACTGCTGTCGGGCTCCGGCAGCAACCTGCAGGCGCTGATCGACAGCCTCGGCGCCCAGCAAGGCCCCGCGCGAATCCGCGCGGTGGTTTCCAACCGCGCCGACGCCTATGGCCTGGAACGGGCCAAGGCGGCCGGTATCGACACCGCCGTACTCGAGCATGGCGGCTTCGAAGGCCGCGAAGCCTTCGATGCCGCGCTGGTGGCGCTGGTCGACAGCTTCCAGCCAGACCTCGTGGTGCTGGCCGGTTTCATGCGTATTCTCAGTGGCGCCTTCGTGCGCCACTACCATGGCCGCCTGCTGAACATACATCCGTCACTGTTGCCCAAGTATAAAGGCCTGCACACCCATCAACGCGCGCTGGACGCCGGCGATGCCGAGCACGGCTGCAGCGTGCACTTCGTCACCGAGGAACTCGATGGCGGGCCTCTGGTCGTACAGGCTGTGGTTCCAGTTGCCGCGAAGGACACCGCGCAGACCCTCGCCCAGCGGGTGCACCAGCAGGAACACCTGATCTACCCGCTGGCCGTGCGCTGGTTCGCCGAAGGACGCTTGCGTCTGGGCGAACAGGGTGCGTTACTGGATGGCCAGCCGCTGGCGGCCAGCGGTCACTTGATTCGACCCTAGGAGAAATTATGCGTCGCGCCCTGCTCTTGGCTCTCGCCGTGCTCGCCCTGCCCCTCCAGGCAGCTGACCTGAAGCCGTTCTCGGCCAGCTACACCGCCGACTGGAAACAGCTGCCCATGAGCGGCACGGCCGAGCGCAGCCTGGAAAAGAACGCCAACGGTACCTGGAGCCTGAATTTCAAGGCCTCCATGATGATCGCCAGCCTCACCGAGCAAAGCACCCTGCGCATGGACAAGGACACCTTGCAGCCACAGAGCTACCACTTCGAGCGTGGCGGCCTGGGCAAGGCGAAGAAGGTCGACCTGAGCTTCGACTGGGCCAGCAAGAAAGTCACCGGCAGCGACCGCGGCGATGCCGTCGACCTGCCGCTGAACCGCGGCGTGCTGGACAAGTCGTCCTACCAGCTGGCGTTGCAGCATGACGTAGCCGCTGGCAAGAAGAGCATGACCTACCAGGTGGTCGACGGTGACGAGATCGACACCTACGACTTCCGTGTGCTGGGTACCGAGAAGGTGGCTACCAAGACCGGCCAGGTCGAGGCCATCAAGGTCGAGCGCGTGCGCGACCCAAGCCAGAGCAAGCGTATCACCGAGCTGTGGTTCGCCAAGGACTGGGACTTCCTGCTGGTGCAGTTGCGCCAGGTAGAAACCGACGGCAAGGAATACGTGATCGTGCTGCAAGAAGGCACGGTCGATGGCAAGGCGGTGAAGGGGAGCTGAGCCCCTGCCCGCCCCTGAAAGCCCCGCCATGTGCGGGGCTTTTTCATGCGCGCTCGGACGTTGATGAAACTTGTTTCATGGCGGTTTTACTTACTTAGCCTGCTAACAAACTCTATAAATGAGTTGTGCGACACAGTGTCGCAGCCAACTCAAGCAGTGGAGTTTACCGATGACTGTCCAAGTAACCGAACGCGACGAATCGAAAATGTCCCACGAAGGCCTGGCCGCTGGCGTGCGGATCTGGGATGTGCACCAGCAAGGCCAATTGGTCGGCATGTTCCATGAAGAACACCAGGCCCAGCAATACCGCCTGGAGCTGGAGCAGCTCGAGAACCAGCGCGCCGCACAGTAACGAGGCCAATCACCAAAGGCCGCTCCAGACCTGCTGGAGCGGCCTTCGCTCTCGACGACAGACTCGACTGTGCTCACTCAACCCTCGAAGCACACCACACTCGCATCCCCCAGGAAATCGAGGGTCTTGCGCTCAGCAGGCAGATAGACAGGCCATGGCGTGAGCGCTTGGCCATTAGGGTTGCCCGCTTTCACGAAATTGACCAGGTAGCCACAGGTGATCGTGCACATCTTCCAGTCACGCTCAGTCACCTGTTGTCCATACTTTTGCTGCAAGGTGCCCATGAAGTAGGGAATCTCCGAGGAGTGCGGCGCCCCCAATGGATGCTCGTGCTCCAATGCCTGGGTAACGTAAGTGAAGCGAAAACGATAGACCGGTAGGCCCTTGGTCGCCAGCAAGTCGGCAAGCGTCTTCGCACCGACCACCATGCTCCCTTGCGGCCCGAACAGGTCATCGCTGGTCGCGCCGATCATGACGGGCACTCGGTTGAATCGATCGTTTCGATAAGCGTCCAGAATGTCGACCGCGACCTTGCCGTCAGCGCAGGGGAAGGTATGGGTCGGGTTCTCGACAGCAGGCTCAAAAAGCGTGGCCATATTGAGGTCACCACGAATATCGATGGCCGCCAGTTGTCGCAGTTTCGCCACTGCCTGTGGGTCGTCGGCCTCGATACCCTGCTGCGCAGCGAAAGCCTCGCCTGCCCTTTCAGCCTGCGCAAACGCCACCAGTTCCTGCCCATCTCCCCCAGAGAGGATCACCGCCTTGTGGATGAGGTTGCAGGCCTGAGGCGACGTGAGTAGGGCGTGGGTCGATACCCCACCAGCGGACTCACCCATCACCGTGATGTCGCCCGGGTTCCCACCGAAGGCCGCGATATTGCGCTGCACCCATTGCAACGCGGCGATCTGGTCCATGAAACCGTAATTGCCCAGTGCCTGCTCCTGACCCTGTTGCCGGGTGAGTTGGGGATGAGCGAAGACACCGAAACGTGCGAAGCGGTAGTTGAAGCTCACCACCACGATGCCCTGCGCGGCCAGCGCTGCGCCGCTGTAGTGAGGGCGTGCAGCACTGCCATTGACGAAACCACCGCCGTGTATCCAGACCAGCACCGGCTTACCAGCAGGGCCAGCCGCTGGCGACCAGACATTCAGATAGAGGCAGTCTTCACTGAACTGCGGCGCCTGTGGCAGTGGCGCGGCATAGGGCTTTTGCATGCAGTCGTTGCCATAGTCGAACGCGTTGCGAGTCTCGACCCAGGGAGCTGGGTCCTGGGGCGGCTGCCAGCGCAGCAGGCCCACTGGCGCGGCAGCATAGGGGATGCCTTTGAAGGCGATGACATCACCCTCGCGCAGGCCTGCGATCGGGCCGCTGTCTATTCGAACGGTAAGGGATTGGGTGTCGATCATAGGAACTCCTGTCAGCTATCGGTAACGAACGTATCGTTCGCCAGCTAGCGTATGCAGAAGCTCAGTCAGGGGGTGGCCTGAAGGATTTCCATGATCATCGAGAAACCGAAAAGAACCCCGCCTGGACGGGGTTCTTTTCGTGGGTTACCACATCAGGTCGTCAGGAATCTTGTAAGGCCAACAGCACCGCCTGAAGCTTGAACAGCTTGAGAACCAACGTCGCACCCAGTAACGACGACTTCAGAGCCCCCCTCAAGATACAATACCGCGTCCCGGAGGGGGTTCTGGACCTCTTCTACTAGGCGCCATGGAATGGTTCATATTTGCTCAGCGGTAACCGACTTCACCGACCTGTAATCTCAAGCCTTCCATCGCAGCTGATTAAAGCTTGCAGCCGCTCACTGCCCGCATCAAATGGAACCATCCACCAGTTTGTAGTGGTGTCGTAGTGAGCGCCCTCAACCAAGGTGTAACTTTTACTGGCTTCCTGTTGAGCGTGACGTTGGTAGTAAGCATCGATCGATGCCTTGAAAAACGCCTCAGAACCACCTGCTGCACATGATCCTGCATCTCTTTCGCCGCAACCCGCCAGCACCATAAAACTAACGGCGTATGCCAGCCATGCAGCTTTCCTTATCATAATTTACCGCTCTCCCTCAAAACTGATCGGCTGGTCACCCTGAAAATGGATAGTGTAGTCGGTATGGCCAAACGTCTCACCCAGTTGCATCAAGAAGGTAGTCAATGCCTCTTGCAACCAAGGGCGATTACTGGGGTCGGCATCGAATTTATCGTCATTCAAATTATAATAACCAGAAAAATAATATGAGCCATCTGCATGGACAGTTAGATCACCAGTGACTTTTCCAGATACGCGCCCCACGGTCAATGCGACCGGTAGGTCCGACAAACTATTAAATGTATTGTAGCTAAACGGAGCCTCGGATACCTGGTATACGCCTTCCCCAACGTCAGGGTTGGTAAGAATCTGATTTATCGGACCGAAATCAGAGACCCCCATGGCCAAATTCAGCGAGCGGACATCGACGTAGCGCGGTAGACCATTGCCAAATAACCAATAACCCATTGCCGCGAATGGCATGGTTGGCACTCCAAAAAAGTCCACACTATGAGCAGCAAATAGAGGAGCATCGATCCAGTTATTTGTAGCCAAAAATTGACCATAGCCATATTGGAGGTCAAACGAACCATCCAGAGGAAACAAGTACTTGCCCGCTGCCGGGCCGTTCTCGCCCCACATGTAATTTGCATAGGTATGGATACCCAACTGCGTGCGGACGGAAAACAGCGGTTGATTACTTAGTCCTTTGCATATTTCCTGCATCATTAAGTAAGGGTTCGCTGCCAACGCCGCTGCCCATACAGCCTCTCCATTCAGAACCAAAGCAGGTGCTGCAAGCGGAATGGCGTGAATTTCTCGAATATGCTCAGGCAACATGGCGAAAACTGAATCCCAGCCTTCTTCAATCGTATACGTGGTGTGAGGATCAGCCTCACCATACACAACACTTTCAGCAAGTTCGTTAGACATCGATTCACCTATTTTTTTGAGAACAATTACTCGCGGGAAATTCCGCGCTAATGTCGCTCTTCGGCGATAGCTCGAGACTCACGATCTTCACATGATTTAGTACCCCACAACGGGAGCATTTAATCTGGAGCTGAGTACCCCTTCCCACTCGGGCAAGGAGTCGTTTGCAATTACCGCAACGGATATCTTCAAGCATCTGCAATGCCACAATCCACATCACTCGTGCGAGCGGTGACTGTAAGGGATGTCCTGCAGATATAAGCCTCAGACCCGAAGTCCCTCCAGAGTGCCTTGCCTGCTAAAAGCTTCCCTTCTTTTCCCAGCAGCATAAATAAAAAATCCTTGGATTAGTCGAAAATACCATTCACTTGAACAAGTAGGCGTGCAGTGCAGCCTTATGGCAAGCAATGCAGTCCAAGTGAACAGCATGACGTCCTTGGCAAGGCTTTCGATATTTACCACATCAGATCATCAGGGATCTTGTAGGCCGCGTACGGATCATCCTCATCCGTCTCTTCCACCTGGGTATTGAGCAGCAGGATGCGCTTGGGGTCGCGCTCCTGGATCTTCACCGCCGCCTCGCGCGGGATCACCTCATAGCCACCGCCATGGGCGACAATCGCCAGCGAGCCGCCGCTGAGCTTGCTGCGCATCAGGGCGTTGACGGCAATACGCTTGACCTTCTTGTCGTCGACGAAGTTGTAGTAGTCCTCGGTAGTGAGCTTGGGCAGGCGGGTGGCCTCGATCAATTGCTTGACCTGCGCGGCACGCGCCTTCTGCTCGGCTTTCTCCTGGACCTGGCGGTTCAGTTCCTGGTCTTTCCTGGCCTTGTCGGCCATGGCGTCCTTGGCCAGGCGTTGCTGGCTGTCGTTCACCTCGACCTGGCCTTTGTGTTCCAGGCGTTTCTGTTTCTTCTCGGCCTTGTTGGTCTGGGAGACCTGCTTCTGGTTGACCAGACCGGCCTTGAGCAATTGATCGCGAAGGGAAAGGCTCATCGGTGTTCACTCACTTATGCATCGGCTCAGCCGCAGCTGGGCAGGTTCTTTTCCTGACGCTTGGCTTCGCCCCACAGGGCATCCAGCTCGTCAAGGCTACAATTCTCGATCGGTTGGCCACTGTCGCACAATGCCTGCTCGATAAAACGGAAACGTCGCTCGAACTTGCGGTTGGCGCGGCGCAGGGCGTTTTCCGGGTCGTGCTTGAGGTGGCGGGCCAGGTTGACGGTGGCGAACAGCAGGTCGCCGAGCTCGTCTTCCAGCGCATCGCTGTCGCCGTCGGCCATGGCTTGCAGCACTTCATCAAGCTCTTCGCGGACCTTGTCCAGCACCGGCAGCGCCTCAGGCCAGTCGAAGCCGACCGTGGCGGCGCGCTTTTGCAGCTTGGCCGCGCGTGACAGCGCGGGCAAGGCGGCGGGTACGTCGTCGAGCAACGACAGCTGCTCGGGGGTGCTCTTCTCGGCGCGTTCCTCGGCCTTGATCTGCTCCCAGCGCGACTTGACCTGGGCCTCGCTCAGGCTTGGGGTGTCGAGTGGTGCGTAGAGGTCGCCGGTGGGGAATACATGGGGGTGGCGGCGGATCAGCTTGCGGGTGATCGCGTCGACCACGCCGTCGAATTCGAAGCGCCCTTCTTCACGGGCCAGCTGGCTGTAGTAGACCACCTGGAACAACAGGTCGCCGAGCTCGCCTTGCAGGTGCTCGAAATCGCCACGCTCGATGGTGTCGGCGACTTCGTAGGCTTCTTCGATGGTGTGTTGGACGATGCTGGCGTAGTCCTGCTGCAAGTCCCAGGGGCAGCCGTGCTTGGGGTCGCGCAGGCGGGCCATCAGGTGCAGCAGGTCGTCTAGGGTGTAGGTCATGGCAGGTCCTTCGGCGGTGCCATCTTCGCGGCGGTGCGACGCCTCGCCAAGCCCGCTCCTACAGGTTCACCGCTGATCCCGAATGCAGCGGGGTACCTGTAGGAGCGGGCTTGCCCGCGAAGATGGCGACGCTGTCTCAAGGCGTACGATTACGCCGCGTCTCGATGATGTTCGGCAACTGCGAGATACGCCCCAGCAAGCGCCCCAGCGCATCCAGGCCGGGAATCTCGATGGTCAGCGACATCAGCGCGGTGTTGTCTTCCTTGTTCGAGCGGGTGTTCACCGCCAGCACGTTGATCTTCTCGTTGAGCAGCACCTGCGACACGTCGCGCAGCAGGCCCGGGCGGTCGTAGGCGCGGATGACGATGTCGACCGGGTAGGTCTGCACCGGGATCGGCCCCCAGCTCACCTGGATCATGCGCTCCGGCTCCTTGCCCGCCAATTGCAGCACCGAGGCGCAGTCCTGGCGGTGAATGCTCACGCCGCGGCCCTGGGTGATGTAGCCGACGATGGCATCGCCCGGCAATGGCTGGCAGCAGCCGGCCATCTGGGTCAGCAGGTTGCCCACGCCTTGAATCTGGATATCGCCGCGCTTGCCGGCACGAATACCACGCGCCTGGCGTGGGATCAGCTCAGGCTCCAGGCGCTCGGGCTCGAGCAGCTGCTGGGCCGCGTTGACCATGTGCGCCAGACGCAGGTCGCCGGCCCCGAGGGCGGCGAACATGTCTTCGGCGGTCTTCACGTTGGCCTTCTCGGCCAGACGCTCGAAGTCCACCTGCGGCAGGCCCAGGCGGCTGAGCTCACGCTCGATCAGGGTCTTGCCGGCGGCAACGTTCTGGTCGCGCGCCTGCAACTTGAACCAGTGGACGATCTTCGCCCGCGCCCGCGAGGTGGTGACATAGCCGAGGTTGGAGTTCAGCCAGTCACGGCTGGGGTTGCCGTGCTTGCTGGTGATGATCTCCACCTGCTCGCCAGTTTGCAGGCTGTAGTTCAGCGGCACGATGCGGCCGTTGATCTTGGCGCCGCGGCAGTTATGGCCGATCTCGGTGTGCACGCGGTAGGCGAAGTCCAGCGGCGTGGCGCCCTTGGGCAGGTCGATGGCGTGGCCGTCGGGGGTGAACACATAGACCCGGTCCGGCTCGATATCGACCCGCAGCTGCTCGGCCAGGCCGCCGATATCGCCCAGTTCCTCGTGCCATTCCAGCACCTGGCGCAGCCAGGAGATCTTCTCTTCGTAGTGGTTGGAGCTGGGTTTGACGTCGGTGCCCTTGTAGCGCCAGTGCGCGCACACGCCAAGCTCGGCTTCCTCGTGCATGCCGTGGGTGCGGATCTGCACCTCCAACACTTTGCCCTCCGGGCCGATCACCGCGGTGTGCAGCGAGCGGTAGCCGTTCTCCTTGGGGTTGGCGATGTAGTCGTCGAACTCCTTGGGGATGTGTCGCCACAGGGTGTGCACGATGCCGAGCGCGGTGTAGCAGTCGCGAATCTCCGGCACCAGCACGCGCACCGCACGCACGTCGTAGATCTGGCTGAACTCCAGGCCCTTGCGCTGCATCTTGCGCCAGATCGAATAGATATGTTTCGCCCGGCCACTGATATCGGCCTTCACGCCCGTGGCCAGCAGCTCGTTCTGCAACTGGTTCATCACGTCGCTGATGAAGCGCTCGCGGTCCAGCCGGCGCTCGTGCAGCAGCTTGGCGATCTGCTTGTATTGGTCGGGTTCGAGGTAGCGGAAGGACAGGTCTTCCAGCTCCCACTTGATATGGCCGATGCCAAGGCGGTGGGCCAGCGGCGCATAGATGTCGAACACCTCGCGCGCCACGCGCATGCGCTTTTCGTCATCGGCGGCCTTGACCGCACGAATGGCGCAGGTGCGCTCGGCCAGCTTGATGAGCGCTACGCGCACGTCGTCGACCATGGCCACTAACATTTTGCGCAGGTTCTCGACCTGTGCCTGGGAACCCAGTACCAGCGACTGGCGCGGACTAAGGCTGGCACTGATGGCGGCCATGCGCAGCACGCCGTCGATCAGCTTGGAGACCACCGGGCCGAAACGCTGGCCGACTTCGGCGAGGGTCACCTTGCCCTCGCGTACCGAGCGATAGACCACGGCGGCGACCAGCGAGTCCTGGTCGAGCTTGAGGTCAGCGAGGATTTCGGCGATTTCCAGGCCTGCCTGGAAGCTGGACGTGCCGTCGGCCCAGGAATGCTTGGCCGGGTTGCCCTTCTTCTCGACTTCCAGGGCGAATTCGCAAGCCTCCTTGAGGGCCGTGCGATCAAGCGCAGAATCGACGCTCACCACATGATCCAGCCATGCATCGAGATTGATACTGCCGTCGGTATTGACCGGCTGGTGCACTCTCACCTGTACCATGTTTCTTTTACCTTTCCATACAGCGCGCCACGCGGACGCACTGGCAATCAAACGTGCTGCCCCCTTTCCATGGGAGCCGCACCAAGAGGGCTGCGATCAGCCCACCTCGAATAACGCCATGGCCTCGACATGCGCCGTCTGAGGAAACATGTCGAGAATCCCGGCCCTTTTTAACCGGTACCCCTGCTCGACCAGCACCTGCGCATCTCGCGCCAGGGTGGCCGGGTTACACGATACATAGACCAACCGCTTCGCCCCCAGTCGGGCGATGCCCTGCACCACTTCGAAGGCGCCATCGCGCGGTGGGTCCAAGAGTACCGCAGAAAAGCCCTCGTCGGCCCATTCGGCAGCCGCCAGGGGCTGCGATAAATCGGCCTGAACAAAACGCGCGTTATGCACGCCGTTATCACGCGCATTGGCGGCGGCACGCTCGACCATCGCCTGCACACCCTCCACCGCTACCACTTCGCGGGCCTGGCGCGCCAGCGGCAGGGCAAAGTTGCCCAGGCCGCAGAACAGGTCCAGTACCCGCTCGTCTGCTTGCGGTGCCAACCAGGCCAGGGCCTGCTCGATCATCGCAGTGTTCACCTGGGCATTGACCTGGACGAAGTCGCCCGGTCGCCAGGCCAGTTCCAGCCCCCACGGTTCCAGGGCGAAGCCCAGTTGCGCGTTGGCCTCGACCGCTGCCGGCTCGCCCTCGCCTTGCAGCCACAACTGGGCACCGGCCTGCTCACAGAACGCCTGCAAGCGCGCCAGGTCCTCGCTGGACAGCGGCGCGACATGCCGCACCAGCAGCGCCTCGGCGCTACCACTGAACAACTCCACGTGCCCCAACGCCTGCGGTTTGTCCAAGCTGCGCAGCACGGTCGGCAAGTGGCGCATGATCGTCTGCAAGGGCTGTACCAGCACCGCACAATCGTCGATAGCAACGATGTCCTGGCTGGCCTCGGCACGGAAACCGACGTGCAATTGACGCGCCTTGGCCTCCCAGCGCACCGCCACCCGCGCCCGACGCCGGTAGCCGAATTCCGGGCCGGCCAAAGGCGCAGCCCATATTTCAGGTTGGACATTGCCAACGCGCTGCAGTTGCTCGGCGAGTGTGCGTTGCTTGAGTGCCAATTGGCCGTCGTGAGGTAGATGTTGCAGGTTGCAACCGCCGCAGCGGGCGTAGTGCCGGCAAGGCGCCTCGCGCCGCTCGGGGCTGGCTTGCAGCACCCGCTCCAGGCGAGCCTCGACCACCTTGCCACGGGCATTGAGCACCCGCGCCTCTACCGCCTCGCCTGCCAGGGCGCCGCTGACGAACCAGGTACGCCCCTCGAGGAAGGCAATGCCACGGCCGTCCCCGGCCAGGCGCTCGATGTCCAGCTTCTGTTTCTTGCCGACCGGCACCTGGGGCGCGCGCTCACCGCCCGCTGGCTGAAAGCGCAGGCCGCCGCTGCTTTTCTTTCTGGACATCAGTTTGCGTCGAACAGGCCGGTGGACAGGTAGCGGTCGCCGCGGTCGCAGATGATTGCCACCATGACCGCGTTTTCCACTTCCTGCGACAGACGCAGCATGGCCGCCACCGCACCGCCAGAGGACACGCCGCAGAAAATGCCCTCTTCGCGGGCAAGCCTGCGCGTGGTCTCTTCGGCTTCCTGCTGGGACATGTCGACCACCCGGTCGACCCGGGTAGCGTCGAAGATCTTCGGCAGGTATTCCTCCGGCCAGCGGCGGATACCAGGAATGGCAGAGCCCTCCATCGGTTGCAGGCCGACGATCTGCACCGCCGGGTTCTGCTCCTTGAGGTACTGCGAGCAGCCCATGATGGTGCCGGTGGTGCCCATGGAGCTGACGAAATGGGTGATGCTGCCCTGGGTCTGTTGCCAGATTTCCGGGCCAGTGCTTTGGTAATGGGCGATCGGGTTGTCGCCATTGGCGAACTGGTCGAGCACCAGGCCGCGGCCTTCGGCCTGTAGCTTCTCGGCAAGGTCGCGGGCCCCTTCCATGCCCTCTTCCTTGGTCACCAGCAGCAGCTCGGCGCCATAGGCGGTCATGGCCGCCTTGCGCTCGGCGGTGGAGTTGTCCGGCATGATCAGGATCATCTTGTAGCCTTTGATCGCCGCCGCCATGGCCAGGGCGATACCGGTGTTGCCGGAGGTCGCCTCGATCAGCGTGTCGCCGGGCTTGATCTGGCCGCGCAGCTCGGCGCGGGTGATCATCGACAAGGCCGGGCGGTCCTTCACCGAACCCGCCGGGTTGTTGCCTTCGAGCTTGAGCAGCAAGGTATTGCTGGTCTGCCCGGCGATGCGTTGCAGGCGAACCAGAGGCGTGTTGCCGACGCAATCGGCGATGGTTGGGTACTGCAAGGTCATGGCGTATTTCGCAATCCGGACGGCAGGGGCGCCTATCATACCGGCAAACCTTTCCTGGCCATATCACGCAATCTGTAGTGGCTATAGCTACAAGCTATATAGAGGTGCCAGCACAACGCTGACACAAAAAAGTGCATTGAGGCAGCGACCGGGGTAACGTTCGCCGAGCGTGTCGCCACAGGCGACCACAACCATGCACATGACAGGAGACCAGTGTGCTCGATCGTTTGGGAATACGCAGCCGGGTGCTGCTACTGGCCCTACTGCCGGCCGGCCTGATGGCGCTGGTGCTGGGCAGCTATTTCACCTGGCTGCAACAGAACGAATTGCGCACCCAGTTGCTGCAGCGCGGCAAGATGATCGCCGAGCAACTGGCGCCCCTGGCCGCCCCGGCCCTGGCCCAGCCCGCGCCGGAGCAGCTTGAGCGCATCGCCTCCCAGGCCCTGGAGCAGGCCGACGTACGTGCAGTGGCGTTCCTCGCGCCAGACCGTTCACGCTTGGCCCACGCCGGCCCGAGCATGCTCAACCCGCCGCCCACCGGTGGCGGCACTACCCAACTGCTGCAACGCTCCGGCAACGACGCCACCCGCTACCTGATGCCGGTGTTCGGTCACCACCGCGACCTGGCCGGCAACGCCGTGCCGGCAGAAGCCGAGCGCCTGCTGGGTTGGCTGGAGATCGAGCTGTCCCACGACGGCACGTTGCTGCGCGGCTACCGCAACCTGTTCACCAGCCTGGTGCTGATCTTCGTCTGCCTGTGCCTGACCACCCTGCTCGCCTTGCGCATGAGCCGCGCGATCAATGGCCCCATCGGGCGTATCAAGCATGTGGTCAACCAATTGAAGGACGGCAACCTCGAAGAGCGCCTGCCGACCCTGGGCAGCCATGAGCTGGACGAGTTGGCCGCCGGCATCAACCGCATGGCCGAAACTCTGCACAACGCCCATGAAGAATTGCAGCACAGCATCGACCAGGCCACCGAGGACGTACGCCAGAACCTGGAAACCATCGAGATCCAGAACATCGAGCTGGACATGGCGCGCAAGGAGGCCCTGGAGGCCAGCCGGATCAAGTCCGAGTTCCTGGCCAACATGAGCCACGAGATCCGCACGCCGCTCAATGGCATCCTCGGCTTCACCCACCTGCTGCAAAAAAGCGAGCTCACCCCGCGCCAGCTCGACTACCTGGGCACCATCGAAAAGTCGGCCGACAACCTGCTGGGGATCATCAACGAGATCCTCGACTTCTCCAAGATCGAGGCCGGCAAGCTGGTGCTCGACAGCATTCCGTTCAACTTGCGCGACCTGATCCAGGACACCCTGACCATCCTCGCCCCGGCCGCCCACGCCAAGCAGCTCGAACTGGTCAGCCTGGTGTACCGCGACACGCCGCTGTCGCTGGTGGGCGACCCGCTGCGGCTCAAGCAGATCCTCACCAACCTGGTGAGCAACGCGATCAAGTTCACCCGCGAAGGCACCATCGTCGTGCGCGCCATGGTCGAGGACGAGCACGACGACACCGCGCAACTGCGCATCAGTGTGCAGGACACCGGCATCGGCCTGTCGCAGCAGGACGTGCGCACGCTGTTCCAGGCCTTCAGCCAGGCCGACAACTCGCTGTCGCGCCAGCCCGGCGGTACCGGCCTGGGCCTGGTGATCTCCAAGCGCCTGATCGAGCAGATGGGCGGCGAGATTGGCGTGGACAGCACGCCCGGCGAAGGCTCGCAGTTCTGGATCAACCTCAGCCTGCCCAAGGCCCACGACGACGGCGAGGAGCTGCCGCTGCAACCCTTGCTCGGGCGCCGCGCGGCGATCGTCGATGGCCATGAACTGGCGCGCCAGGCTCTGGAGCACCAACTGGAGGACTGCGGCCTGAGCGTCAGCCTGTTCGCCTCCTTCGAGCAACTGGTGCAGGGCGTGCAGGCTGCCAGCCAGGCTGGCCAGCCGTTCGAGTTCGCCATCCTCTGCGCCAACCTGGGCAACCTTTCGCCCGAGCAGCTTGGCCAGTACCACCAACAACTTGAACACCTGGGCTGCCTGAGTGTGGTGCTGTGCCCGACCACCGAGCAGGCGCTGTACCACCCTTATTTGCCCAATGCCCACGGCCAGTTGATGTCCAAGCCGACCTGCACACGCAAGCTGCGTCGCCTGCTGGTAGAGCTGGTGCAGCCGAGCCGCCAGGGCGGCGAACCGCGCGTCGGCAACCGTCATGCATTGCCCAAGGTGCTGTGCGTAGATGACAACCCCGCCAACCTGCTGCTGGTCAAGACCCTGCTCGAAGACATGGGCGCGGCGGTGCTGGCGGTGGACAACGGCTATGCCGCCGTGCAGGCGGTACAGGACGAACCGTTCGACCTGGTGCTGATGGACGTACAGATGCCCGGCATGGATGGCCGCGCCTGCACCGAGCAGATCCGCCGCTGGGAAAGCAGCCAGAGCGGCCAGCCGCTGCCGATCGTGGCCCTGACCGCGCACGCCATGGCCAATGAGAAACGCGCCTTGCTGCACAGCGGCATGGACGACTACCTGACCAAGCCGATCAGTGAACGCCAGCTGGCCCAGGTATTGATGAAGTGGACCGGCCTGAGCCTGGGCGCCGAGCCCCAGGAGCGCGCCAGCGAGCACACGCCGGATGACCAGGAGCTGAAAGTGCTCGACCCCGAGGAAGGCTTGCGCCTGGCGGCAGGCAAGGCCGACCTGGCGGCAGACATGCTGGCGATGTTGCTGGCCTCGCTGGAGCGCGACCGCGAAGCCATTCGTTCGGCGCGGGATGCGGGCGATCGCGAGGCGATGATCGAGCAGGTGCACCGCCTCAATGGCGCCTCGCGCTATTGCGGCGTGCCGCAACTGCGAGCCGCCTGCCAGCGCAGCGAAACCTTGCTCAAGCAGGACAACCCACAGGCGTTGCAGGCGCTCGAGGAGCTGGACCGAGCCATCAGCCGGCTGGCGGCGCAGGCGCACCTGAGCGCCTGAAGCGCGTCGGCCTCATCGCGGGACAAGCCCGCGATGAGGCCGACACAGGTCAACACCGACCTGTCAGGGCTATCTAAACTGCCCCTTTCCAGCCCGAGGAGCCCGACCATGCGCGTCCTGTTGTTCAGCAGCCAGCACTACGACCAGGAAAGCTTCAGCCAAGCCGCCGGCGGCAGTGCCCTGGAGCTGCATTTCCAGCCCGCCCGCCTGACCCTCGACACCGCGCCCCTGGCCCAGGGCTTCGAGGTGGTCTGCGCCTTCATCAACGACGAACTCGACGCCCAGGTGCTACAGCGCCTGGCCAGCGGCGGCACGCGCCTGATCGCCTTGCGCTCGGCCGGCTACAACCATGTCGATCTGGACGCTGCCGCGCGCCTGGGCCTGGCCGTGGTGCGGGTGCCGGCCTACTCGCCACACGCCGTGGCCGAGCACGCCGTGGCGTTGATCCTGGCGCTCAACCGGCGCCTGCACCGCGCCTACAACCGCACCCGCGAAGGCGACTTCACCCTGCACGGCCTGACCGGCTTCGACCTGCACGGCAAGACCGTCGGGGTGGTCGGCACCGGCCAGATCGGCGCCGCCTTCGCCCGCATCATGGCCGGTTTCGGCTGCCAATTGCTGGCTTACGACCCAACTCCCAACCCCGAGCTGCTGGCCCTTGGCGCCCGCTACCTGGCGCTGCCCGAACTGCTGCGCCAGTCACACATCGTCAGCCTGCATTGCCCGCTGAACGAACACACCCGCCACCTCATCAATGCCCAGAGCCTTGCCCAGTTGCAGCACGGCGCCATGCTGATCAACACCGGGCGCGGCGCCCTGGTCGATACCCCGGCGCTGATCGATGCGCTCAAGAGCGGCCAGCTGGGCTACCTGGGGCTGGATGTGTACGAAGAGGAGGCGCAGCTGTTCTTCGAAGACCGCTCCGACCTGCCCCTGCAAGACGACGTGCTGGCGCGGCTGCTGACCTTCCCCAACGTGATCGTCACCGCGCACCAGGCGTTCCTGACCCACGAGGCGCTGCACGCGATTGCCAGCACCACCCTTGAAAACATCGTCCACTGGGCGGCAGGCAATGCGCAGAACCGGGTAACAGGCTAGGATACGCGGCATTTCTGGAGGACCCATGGTCGAGCACGATTTCCGCTACACCCTTTTCAACCCGCAACACACCCTGATCGAATGCCGCGCACTGGTGCCGGGGCGCTACCAGGTGACCGGCAACGGCGGCTCGATCCAGAAAGGCGATGTCCTGCTGGTCACGCTCAAGGGCAGCAAGGACTTGTCCATGCGCCTGACCGTCGACACCGTGCGCCACCTGATCAACCCGCGCGGCCAGTGGGTCGCCGTGGCCAGCGGGCCGGTGTTCAACGAGCTGGAAATCCTCACCTGGAAGGTCAAGTGCGACGGCTGCGAGGCGGAACTTGAGTTCGAGTTCGCCGTGGACGCCAAGCTGGGCAAGAAGGGCCATCAACCGGCGGCCAGTGCGCGCATCGTCGAGCTGGGCTGGGCCAATGAAAACGGGCGCCACCTGTGCCCTGCCTGCCAGGGACGTGCGCAGTGAAAACGCTGTTGAGCGCCGCGCTGGCCGCCAGCGCCCTGCTCGGCTGCGCTGCCGAGCCCATGAAACTGCAACAGGAACGCAGCTACGTGCTGGAGTGGATCGGCGAACACCCGCTGATCGACTACAGCCACCTGACCCTGACCTTGGCCAACGATGGCCGGGCCTATGGCAATGCCGGCTGCAACCACTGGTTCGCCAGCTACACCCTGGAAGGCGACCGGCTGAGCTTCGGCAAGGTCGGCAAGACCCGCAAGCTGTGTGCGCCGGCCTTGATGGACCAGGAAAAACGTTTCCTGCAGGCCCTGGAGACGGTGCAGCGCTGGGATGTATCGCCGATCGAGCAAGTGCGTTTCTGGCCAGGCGAAGGCAAGCCACTGCGCTTCTGGCCTGAGGAAGGCTGAAAAACATCGCGGGGCAAGCCCGCTCCCACAGGTTCTACATGGCCCTCAAGTACGATGTAGAACCTGTGGGAGCGGGCTTGCCCCGCGATAGGGCTGCGCAGCAGCCCGGCAATGAATCAAGCGCCGCCTTTGAGCGCCTTGATCTTCGCTTGCAGCCCTTCCAGCGTCTGCTCGCCCAGCAACTGCTCACGCACCTTGCCCTTGTCATCGATGATGTAGGTCACCGGCAGCGCTTCGCTGCGGGGTAGTTCATAGCGCTCGGCCGGGTCCTGGGCCAGCACGGTGAAATCGATGCCCAGGGCCTGCACCGCCTGCTTGAGCTCATCGCCCTGCAAGCCGTCGAAGTTCACCCCCACCACCTTGATACCCTCGGCGCTCCACAGCTTGGCGGCCTCGTTGAGCTCAGGGATTTCCGTGCGGCACGGGCCACACCATTCGGCCCAGTAATTGAGCACAAGCCAGTGCCCGTCGAGCTGCTCGGCCTTCACCGTGGTGCCATGCTGGTCCACACCGTAGTCCGCACCGCAGCCACCGAGCAACAAGCCCGCGGTGATCGCCAATGCCGCTGCCAAACGCCTTGCCATGGGTCAATCCTTCTAAGTTTTTCAAGCGTTGAAGTCGATCGCTGTGGTTAGAATAGCCGCCACACCCAGCTGGATGCGACCCGTCATGACCGACCTGACCCTGTATCATAACCCGCGCTGCTCCAAATCCCGTGGCGCCCTGGAGCTGCTCGAGGCACGTGGCCTGGCGCCCACCGTAGTGCGCTACCTGGAAACCCCGCCGGATGCCGCGACCCTCAAGGCCCTGCTCGGCAAGCTGGGCATTGCCCCGCGCCAACTGCTGCGCACCGGCGAAGACGAATACAAGACGCTGGAGCTGGCCAACCCGGCCCTGAGCGACGCACAGCTGATCGACGCCATGACCCAGCACCCCAAGCTTATCGAACGGCCGATCCTGGTGGCCGGTGACAAGGCAGTGATCGGTCGCCCACCGGAAAAAGTCCTGGAGATCCTGCCGTGAGCGATCCCTATATCCTGGTGCTGTACTACAGCCGCCACGGCTCGACCAGCGAGATGGCCCGGCACATTGCCCGTGGCGTCGAAATGGCCGGTCTGGAAGCACGCCTGCGCACCGTACCGGCCATTTCCACCGAATGCGAAGCCGTGGCCCCGGACATTCCCGCCAGCGGCGCGCTGTACGCCACCCTGGACGACCTGCGCCACTGCGCTGGCATCGCCTTGGGTAGCCCGACCCGCTTCGGCAACATGGCCGCCCCCCTGAAATACTTCCTCGACGGCACCAGCAGCCTGTGGCTGGGCGGTGAGCTGGTGGGCAAGCCGGCGGCGGTGTTCACCTCTACCGCCAGCCTGCACGGCGGCCAGGAAACCACACTGCTGTCGATGCTGCTGCCCTTGATGCACCACGGCATGCTGGTGCTGGGCCTGCCGTACAGCGAATCCGCGCTGCTGGAAACCCGCGGCGGCGGCACGCCCTATGGCGCCAGCCACCACGCCGGTGCCGACGGCAAGCGCGAACTCGACCCGCACGAAATCACCCTGTGCCGCGCACTGGGCCAACGCCTGGCGAACACCGCCAAGGCCCTGGGTGAACCCCGTGGCTAAAAAGCCCAAGGTGCTGCCGTCCCTCGACTGGTTGGCGCCGCGCCTGCGGGTGACCCGCGCAATGGCCCTGGCCTGCTTCTTCAGCCTGATTGCCCTGCTGGCGGTGAACAACCTGTGGTTCGCCGAATTGCATGGCGCGCGGGTCGAGGTGATCCTGGCGATCGAGCTGGTTCCGCTGCTGCTGTTGCTGCCGGGCATGCTCAAGGGCAGCGCCCGGGCGCATGCCTGGACCTGCTTCGTGGTGAACATTTATTTCATCAAGGGCGTGCTGGCAGCGTTCGACCCGGCGCGGGCGCTGTTCGGCTGGGTCGAAGTGCTGGTGAGCCTGGGGTTGTTCGTCAGTGGGCTGCTGTATGTGCGCTGGAAGTTCCAGCATGAGCGGCGGTTGGCGGGGGAATAGGGCTGACGTTGGCAGTGCCTTCTTCGCGGGTAGACCCGCGAAGAAAGCGCCGCAGATCTCAATGGTTGACGGTATGCGCCAGCATCACCGACAACTGGCACAGCGGCCGTCCACTCTCGGCATGCCACTGGTTGAACGCCTGCTGCACCAGCGCCAGGTCACGCTGGCTGGTGGGCTGCTTGTCGATCACTTTCTGCGCAATCAACGCCGCCGCCATGTCATCGGTAGGAATGAACGTATCCTTGCCAACCATGCGCAAGAACCGCGGCGCAGACAACCCGCCCAGCTGGTTGCCATGCTTGGCCAGGTACTTCCACAGCCCGACGATATCGGTCACTGGCCAATCGGCGATGAACGCGCCGAAACTGCCCTTCTCCTTCTGCACATCCAGCACCATCTGCGCGTTGCGCGGCACGCTCTTGAGCTTGCCCAGGTGACGGATGATGCGCTCGCCCTGCATCAGCCGCTCCAGGTGCTCGGCGCCCATCAGCACCACTTTCTCCGGGTCGAAACCGAAGAACACCTGCTCGAACGCCGGCCACTTGGCATCCACCAGGCTGTGCTTGAGGCCTGCGCGGAATACGCGCAGGGCCAGGGTCGACAGGTAGCGGTCATCGCTGATGGCGCGCAACTGCTCAGGCGTGCGCGGCTGCGGCAGGAAGGCTTCCAGCGCCTGGGCCGAGCCGAAGCGATTCAGGCAGAATTCATGCAGCCATTGGTAGTCGCGCATGGGTCAGAGGTTCAGCACGTCGAGGAAACGCGGGGCGGCGTTCTCGTCGATCTTCAGGCTGGTGAAGTCGAACAGGTTGCGGTCGGCCAGCTGCGACGGCGCCACGTTCTGCATCGCGCGGAAGATGCTTTCGGTGCGGCCCGGGTGCTTGCGCTCCCACTCCACCAGCATGTCCTTGACCACCTGGCGCTGCAGGTTTTCCTGCGAGCCGCACAGGTTGCACGGGATGATCGGGAATTCCTTCATGTCCGAATAGGCCTGGATGTCCTTCTCGCTGCAATAGGCCAGCGGCCGGATCACCACGTTGCGGCCATCGTCGGCGCGCAGCTTCGGCGGCATGCCCTTGAGCGCGCCGTTGAAGAACATGTTGAGGAAGAAGGTCTCGACGATGTCGTCGCGGTGGTGACCCAGGGCCATCTTGGTCGCACCGATTTCGTCGGCGAAGGTGTACAAGGTGCCCCGGCGCAGGCGCGAGCACAGCGAGCAGGTGGTCTTGCCCTCGGGTACCAGCTCCTTGACCACCGAGTAGGTGTCCTTCTCGACGATGTGGTACTCGACGCCCAGCGCCTTCAGGTAAGCCGGCAGCACATGCTCGGGGAAGCCGGGCTGCTTCTGGTCCATGTTCACCGCGACGATCTGGAAGCTGATCGGCGCCACCTTCTGCAGGTGCAGCAGAACGTCGAGCATGGTGTAGCTGTCCTTGCCGCCGGACAGGCAGACCATGATCTTGTCGCCATCCTCGATCATGTTGTAGTCGGCGATGGCTTCGCCGGCGAGGCGGCGCAGGCGTTTTTGCAGTTTGTTCTGGTTGACCGAAAGGGTGCCCATGGCGCTTGAATCCGCGAGGTGTGACAAAAGCCGGTTATTTTACGCACAAACCGGCCGTTGGCGTAGGCCATTCCGATAAAGAATCAAGGCCGCGCCTGACAGTGCAATTTGCTCTAAAAACCCCGGTTTGTGCTGGGATCCGCTTCCTATACTGCGACATAAGGCCATATTACCGCTGCTTCGGTGTCCAGGCCTCGGGCCACAGGCGCTCCATTGGGGGGGCGTTTGGCAACGACGATAGGAGTGACCGGCATGATCCATCACGTTCTGGGGCTGTTTACCCATCCGGACCAGGAATGGAAGGAGATACGTGGCGAGGACGAAAGCATCAGCCACATGTACCTGACCCACACCTTGATCCTGGCGGCGATCCCGGCGGTATCGGCCTTCATCGGCACCACCCAGGTGGGCTGGGTGATCGGCGACAGGCCTGCGGTAATGCTGACCATGGAAAGCGCGCTATGGATGAGCATCATGTCGTACCTGGCGATGCTCGCCGGGGTGGCCGTGATGGGCGCCTTCATCCACTGGATGGCGCGCACCTACGACGCCAACCCAAGCATGGCGCAATGCATCGCTTTCGCCACCTACACCGCCACCCCGCTGTTCCTCGGCGGCCTGGCAGCGCTCTACCCGCACCTGTGGCTGGGCATGCTGCTCGGCACGGCGGCCATCTGCTACACCGTCTACCTGCTGTATGTCGGCCTACCGACGTTCATGAACATTCCCACCGACGAAGGCTTTTTGTTCTCGAGTTCCGTGCTGGCGGTAGGCTTGGTAGTGCTGGTGGCAATCATGGCCGCCACGGTGATCATCTGGGGTCTGGGCGTGGGGCCTGTGTATACCAGCTGAGATGTCTACGACTAGATCCACCAACACTGGGCATCGAAGCCAGGGGCCGCCGCGAGGCGGCCTTTGACTGCCTGCTGACCGGCGGGCTCGGCAGGCGCCTGGTGCTTGCGGCATAATGCGCTGGCAAGGAGACCCGCCCCGCCATGCCCGAGCTGCTCAAGCAACGCGTCGAAACCTGTTACCAACAAGCCGAAGACTTCTTCAAACGCCCCTTCGCCCGCCCCGAGGTCAGCTTCAAGCTGCGCGGCCAGAAGGCCGGCGTTGCGCACCTGCACGAGAACCTGCTGCGCTTCAACCTGCAGCTGTACCGCGAAAACCAGGAAGACTTCCTGCGCCAGACCGTGGCCCACGAAGTGGCGCACCTGGTCGCCCACCAATTGTTCGGCGAGCGTATCCAGGCCCACGGCGAGGAATGGCAGTTGATCATGCGCGGGGTGTACGAGTTGCCGCCCAACCGCTGCCACAACTACGACGTGCAGCGGCGCGTGGTGACCCGCTACATCTACCGCTGCCCGTGCCCGCAGAGCGATTTCCCGTTCACCGCCCAGCGGCACAAGCTGGTGCGCCAGGGGCGGCGCTACCTGTGCCGGCGCTGCCGGGAAATATTGGTGTACAGCGGCGAGACTCGCGTCGAGTAACCCCCTCTTACAGGTACTGCGCTGTGCTTGAGAACGGCGGGAACCGGCATAGTCCAAGACACAAAAAAGGCGACCCGAGGGTCGCCTTTTTCATTTACCGCACGATCAACGAACAGCCGGGCCTTCAGCAACACCCAGGTCGTCGGCCGGACGGGTCTCGACCAGCGGCGAGCCACCGGAAGCCAGTTCCGATTGCAGCTTGTCGGTGTCCAGCTCCTTGACCCACTTGGCCACGACCACGGTGGCAACGGCGTTGCCGATCAGGTTGGTCAGGGCGCGGGCTTCGGACATGAAGCGGTCGATACCCAGGATCAGCGCAAGGCCGGCAACCGGCAGGTGGCCAACGGCAGACAGGGTAGCGGCCAGGACGATGAAGCCCGAACCGGTAACGCCCGCAGCGCCTTTGGAAGCAACCAGCAGCACCAGCAGCAGGGTGATCTGGTGGCTCAGGTCCATCGGGGTGTCGGTGGCCTGGGCGATGAACACCGCAGCCATGGTCAGGTAGATCGAAGTACCGTCCAGGTTGAACGAGTAGCCAGTCGGGATCACCAGGCCAACCACGGATTTCTTCGCACCCAGGCGCTCCATCTTGGTCAGCATGCGTGGCAGGGCCGATTCCGAGGAGGAAGTACCCAGTACGATCAGCAGTTCTTCACGGATGTAGCGGATCAGCTTCAACACGCTGAAACCGTGGGCGCGGCAGATGCCGCCCAGCACGATCAGGATGAACGCCAGGCAGGTGATGTAGAAGCAGGCCATCAGGTAGCCCAGCTGCACCAGCGAGCCAACGCCGTACTGACCGATGGTGAAGGCCATGGCACCGAAGGCACCGACCGGGGCCAGCTTCATGATCATGTTGATGATGTTGAACATCACATGGGCGAAGCGATCGATCAGCTCCAGCACCGGCTTGCCGTAGCTGCCCAGGCGGTGCAGGGCGAAGCCGAACAGCACGGAGAACATCAGCACTTGCAGGATGTCGCCGTTGGCGAAGGCGCCGACTACGGTGTTGGGAATGACGTTGAGCAGGAAGCCAATGGTAGTCTGCTGCGCGCCGGCACTGGCGTAGGCGGCTACGCTGCTGGCGTTCAGGGTGTTGACATCGACGTGCATGCCAGCGCCAGGCTGAACTACGTTGACCACGACCAGGCCGATGATCAGGGCGATGGTGGAGACGATTTCGAAGTACAGCAGCGCGTAGCCGCCGGTCTTGCCGACCGACTTCATGCTCTGCATGCCTGCGATGCCGCTGACGACGGTACAGAAGATGATCGGGGCGATGACCATCTTGATCAGTTTGACGAAGCCATCACCCAAGGGTTTGAGGGCAACACCGGTTTCGGGGTAGTAGTGACCGAGCAGGATGCCGATGGTGATGGCAACGATCACCTGGACATACAGGGACTTGTACAGCGGCTGACGTGTCGTCATGGCTAGATTTATCCTCGAGTGTGCCTTGAACACCCTTCCCAGGGCATGGCACCTAAAGCGCGAACCCTCCTGCACCTGGAGGGATTTGTTGTGTTCGAGCTGCGCAGCGCAGGCCTCTGCCGGTTACATAGCAAGGGCAATGCCAAAATGCCCAGAATGGGTGCAAGTGCCGTGTTTACGGGGAATTCGTGCGCGAGGACGGGGCAAGGTTCGAGGTGGGCATTGGCGGGTTTCCGCCCGTTGGCGGAAATGGTACGGGGTGCCTGGCGGGAATCCGCCCGACTTGCCAGGCAATACCGCTTGCCAGAGAGGCATTGCTTGCCATGAAGAAATGGATGCGCACTTCAGTCGACCCGGAACACGATACGAAACGCCGCCCCGCCCAGCGGCGAATCGCCCAGGCTCAACTGCGCATCGAAGCTGTCGATGATATCCTTGACCACGGCCAGCCCGATGCCCTGCCCCGGGTGTTGGCGGTCCAGCCGTTCACCCCTTTGCAGGATACGCTCGCGCAGGCTCACCGGTATGCCGGGGCCATCGTCCTCCACGCACAGCACGCGCGCGCCGGGCTCGTCCACCAGGCTCACGCGTACCTGCCCCAGGCACAGGCGGTAGGCGTTTTCCAGAAGGTTGCCGAGCAGTTCGAGCAAGGCACCCTCCTCCATCGGCAACTGGGCGCGCTCGGGAATTACCAGGCTGACGCTGACGCGCTTGTCCCGGTAGACCTTGTCCAAGGTGCTGCACAGGCTGACCAGCAGCGGCCGCACCGCGACCCGGTGGCGAACCAGGCCACTCTTGCGCAGGCTGGCGCGCTGCAACTGGTAGTCGATCTGCTGGCTCATGCGCTCGATCTGGCTTTGCAGTACCCGCGCCTGCTCGCGTTCGCCATTGCCCTGGCCGAGGTTTTCGCCGACACCTTGCAGCACCGCCAGTGGAGTTTTCAGGCTATGTGCCAGGTCGTCGAGGGAGTCGCGGTAGCGCTGGCGTTGCTCGCGCTCGCTGTGCAGCAGGCGGTTCAGCGAGCCGGTCAGGCGCAGCAGCTCACGTGGGTGCTCGCGGCTGAGCCCATCACGCGCGCCAGACTCCACCTCGTCCAGCTCAACGCTCAACCGACGCAGCGAGCGCAGGCCCCAGGTCAGGCCCGCCCATAGCAGCACCATCAACGCCAGCAAGGCCGCGCCAAAGCCCAGGTAGAGCTTCTCGCGCAGCCCATCGAGGGTGTGCTGGTATTCACGTACCGGCTGCAGGGCGACGATGCTGAAGGCCGCGCTCTTGCCACCGAGCAGTTTCACCTCGACGTCGTAGACGAAGAATTCTTCACCATTGTTCTGGCGGATGCGCGCAAACTCGTTGCCGGTGCCGTCGTAACGGGGCAAGTAGTTGATGTTCTGGGTGGTGGTAGCGCGCGAGCGCCAGACCAGGTTGCCCTGGCGGTCGAAGATGTAGCCGAGCAGGCCGGTATTGGCCAGGTTGAAGCGTTCGTCCGGTAGCTGGGCCGGCATCTGCAACTGGCCATGCTCGACTCGCGCGGCCGAGATCAGCGTCGTCACATCCGAGGCCAGGCGCTGCTCGATGGACTCCTGCAAGGCCAGGCTGAAGGCCTTTTGCAAGGCCGGCAACAGGCCCAGCATGAACAGCAGCGCCAACGACGCCGCCGCAAGCATCAGACGCAGGCGTAGCGAGCGAATCATCGGCAACGCTCGGTGAACAGGTAGCCCAGGCCACGCACCGTATCGATCGGTTTGAAGCCGTTGTCGCCCTCGAGCTTGCGCCGCAGGCGACCGACCAGCACCTCGATGACATTCGGGTCGCGCTCGTCGTCGTCCGGGTACAGCTGCTCCATCAGGCGGTCCTTGGCCACCACCTGCTGGTGATGACGCATGAGGTATTCGAGGATGCGGTATTCGTAGGCGGTCAGCGCCAAGGGCTGCTCGTCCAGGGTGGCTTGCTTGCGGTTAAGGTCGAGCACCAGGGGGCCTGCGGCGATGGTCGACTGAGTGAAGCCGCTGGAGCGGCGCAGCAAGGCGTTCAGGCGCGCTTCGAGCTCCTCGAACTGGAAGGGTTTGACCACGTAGTCGTCGGCCCCTGCGGCCAGGCCTTCGACCTTGTCCTGCCAGTTACCGCGCGCGGTGAGGATCAGGATTGGAAAGGTCTTGCCTTGGCTGCGCAACTGGCGGATCAGGTCCAGCCCGCTCATGCCCGGCAGGCCCAGGTCGATCACCGCCAGGTCGTGGTTGTACTGCTCGGCCTGGTACAGCGCCTCCTCGGCATTGGCCACCGCCTCGACCACAAGCCGATCATGCTCGCCGGCGGCATGGGCAACATCCGTGAAGACCACGTGCAGAAAGCCGAAATCACCGTCGGCGCCAAGCTGATCGTG
>NZ_JBNNVR010000079.1:0-25623 GCF_050280645.1 Pseudomonas sp. NPDC089554 | reverse complement strand
GCCGCCGACTCCACCGCCAGCGACGAGAAAGTCGCCGAGTACGAGCGCAGCGCCTGCCCCACCTGCGGTTCGTGCTCCGGCATGTTCACCGCCAACTCGATGAACTGCCTGACCGAGGCCCTGGGCCTGGCCCTGCCGGGCAACGGCTCGACCCTGGCCACCCACGCCGACCGCGAGCAGTTGTTCCTCACCGCTGGCCGCACCATCGTCGAGCTGTGCAAGCGCTACTACCACGACAACGACGCCTCGGTGCTGCCGCGCAACATCGCCAACTTCAAGGCGTTCGAAAACGCCATGATGCTGGACATCGCCATGGGCGGCTCGACCAACACCATCCTGCACCTGCTGGCCGCGGCCCAGGAAGCGGAAGTGGACTTCGACCTGCGCGACATCGACCGTCTGTCGCGCAAGGTGCCGCAGCTGTGCAAGGTGGCGCCGAACATCCAGAAGTACCACATGGAGGACGTGCACCGCGCCGGCGGCATCTTCAGCATCCTCGGCTCGCTGGCCCGTGGCGGCCTGCTGCACACGGACCTACCGACCGTGCACAGCCGCAGCATGGAGGAAGCCATCGCCAAGTGGGACATCACCCAGACCGACGACGAAGCCGTGCACACCTTCTTCAAGGCAGGCCCGGCCGGTATCCCCACGCAAACGGCGTTCAGCCAGTCGACCCGCTGGGAAACCCTGGACGACGACCGCGAGAACGGCTGCATTCGCAGCGTCGAGCACGCTTACTCGCAAGAGGGCGGCCTGGCTGTGCTGTACGGCAACATCGCGCTGGATGGCTGCGTGGTGAAAACCGCCGGTGTCGATGAGTCGATCCACGTGTTCGAAGGCACCGCGAAGATCTTCGAAAGCCAGGACAGTGCCGTGCGCGGCATCCTCGCCGACGAAGTGAAGGCCGGCGACATCGTGATCATCCGCTACGAAGGCCCGAAAGGCGGCCCGGGCATGCAGGAAATGCTCTACCCGACCTCGTACCTGAAGTCCAAGGGCCTGGGCAAGGCCTGCGCCCTGCTTACCGACGGCCGCTTCTCCGGCGGTACCTCGGGCCTGTCGATCGGCCACGCCTCGCCGGAAGCGGCAGCGGGCGGCGCCATCGGCCTGGTGCAGGACGGCGACAAGGTGCTGATCGATATCCCCAACCGCTCGATCAACCTGTTGGTCAGCGACGAGGAACTGGCGGCCCGCCGCGTGGAGCAGGACAAGAAAGGCTGGAAGCCGGTCGAAAGCCGTCCACGCAAGGTGACTACCGCGCTGAAGGCCTACGCCCTGCTGGCGACCAGTGCCGACAAGGGTGCTGTGCGTAACAAGGCGATGCTCGACGGGTTGTGAGGTCTGCCGAAGAAAAGAAAAACCGGCGCCTAGCGCCGGTTTTTTTTGAGTCTCAGAGCACTGGCCGTGAATGCTCCAAACCGAAAACCGAGAGCCTCTCCAGCGCAATACCCAGCGCTTCGTCGTCGAATAGCTCGCTCTTGCGCTTCCCCGCGCCGGCACCAGCCGCCCAATTCCTCAGGCCTTCCCGAATAGCCGCAAGGTTAGGCTCGACGCCCTCGTGGTGAAGCAGCCAATCAACCGTTGCCAAAAGCTCCATGCCGAAAGGTGATTCGAATCCATCGATCAGCCCCGAGGTGAACTCCAAAGCGGGCAAATGGGCCTTGGCCTCACTGTTGAGGTAGGCCTGCACGAATGCCCTGCGCCCCTCATCGAACCAGATCACATCCAACGGATCTGCATCACCGATGCGCTTGCCACAATGCAGGTAGCTCCCATCGAGGTTATCCAGCAAATGGTCCAAGCGGTTGGCGTAAGGCCCGTACTTATGAGCTACGAACTTTAGCGCCAGAGGGTTGTTGTCAGGCGTGAAGCGCTCGATCGAGCGCTCCAGAAACCAAGCGAGCTTCTGAATTTCCAGCAGA
This sequence comes from Pseudomonas sp. NPDC089554, assembly GCF_050280645.1. Classification (NCBI taxonomy): domain Bacteria; kingdom Pseudomonadati; phylum Pseudomonadota; class Gammaproteobacteria; order Pseudomonadales; family Pseudomonadaceae; genus Pseudomonas; species Pseudomonas sp. NPDC089554. The sequence continues at coordinate 23,701 of NZ_JBNNVR010000079.1, read as the reverse complement.
CTGCACTCCATTCCCAATACCCAATAGCGGCGTACCAGCTCGGCAATCAAGGCTCGCGCCGGCGTCAGTTGCTCTACGCCACTGCGCTTGGACACGTTCTGGTATTTATCGGTCGGCTCGAAAACCAGCACATCTGCGTCAAGATCACCCAAAATTGCCTCGACCTGCTCTCGTACAGACACCCAAGGCAACCCACCGTTACCCGCACCCAAGGGTGGAATGGCAATGGAGACGACGTCGTGGGTGATCACGAAATCGCGCAGGTCATGCAAGCCCTCTACGATCCAGGCAAGCTGGGAAGGATGCCGCCAATGTCGTTTGGTAGGGAAATTGACAATCCAACGGGGACCTTCCAACTCGCGCACTTCGGTGACGAACATCTTCCCCGTGACAACTTCCTTCGCCTTGCAAGCAGCCGAATACAGGCGATAGTTTTCGGCAAAGCGCTCCTTGAACATCAGCGCGATGCCCTTGCCCATCACTCCCACGGTGTTGACGGTGTTAACCAATGCCTCGGCCTTGGCCTCCAGCAGGTTACCTTGCGTAAAGCGAATCATCAGAAGTACCACCCAGGTCGAGCATGTACCGGGAGGTTCAGCTTCAGCTTCTGAACCTCTTGGTCGACGCGACGTTTCACAGCTTCGTTGTAGCAGACGACTCCCAGAAGACCAGCGACCGGGACGTGTCCATGTATCAGCGCCTCGGCTTGATAGCGCTCCATCTTACGTGGATCGTCGGGGTCGCGCTTGAAATCCCGGTTTTGCAGCAGCCCCCAGTCGATCTTGTCCAGGTGCTTCAGATCGCTGTAGTACCCGGTCCAATCCGGATAGGCGTGGGCATCGGTGAAGATGAAGCCCAACTTCATGGACTGAAGATGGTAAAGACTAGAGACAAGTATCACGATCTCCTCATTCCGACGCTGCTGCACGCCCCATCCGGAATGGATGTTTTTCATCATCACCGAAAAGGGTGTGAAGTAGAACGGCACGTAATCGGCCAAGGTTCCACCTGGATCAATCTGTACTGTGCGCTGCGAGCGTTTGCTAATCAGGTCCGGGTTACCGATGCCAACGTAATGCTCAGCCAGCTTGCCGGTCCCGATTGCATCCAGCCCTTGGGCCAGCACCCAGGGCAGGTTGTCTCGATGGACAATTCGCCAGATGAGTGCCTTTTCGGGGTTGAGATTCTTGAAGATCATCTAGGTGAAAACATATGGGGGGCCGCTTCTATCCATAGCCTGGCGTTACCGGATACTCGTGCTATTCCCTCGACGTCGCGCTTGATCTCATCTGAGGGAGTGTAGATTTTCGCGAAATCACTGGGTGGTACAGCGATGGGTGACAAGCATTCTGCCATGCAAACATGTCGACAGGCAGCGTTGGTGTAGTCTCGCTGCTCCATCAGGTTCCAATCAATCGCTGCAAAACCTGCATCATATCCCAGTAGCTCGAACTGGCCGTCTGCCAAAGGGTGGCGAGGAATTACCCGCCAGTCCTGTGCCTGCGCATGGCGGCGATAGACGGCTATCAATAGGAAATGCTCATCGGGACGATCCAGCTGAACCCTCCCATCGAACGGGTTCCTGGCAAACCAGTGGAAGGGAACGAAGTCTTCGAGCGCATTCCCTCTCCTTCCTTCGATGATGTTCGCATCTGCTACATCCCTGAACTCCGCACCCTGCAACGCGGATCTAGGTTGCAGCCCACTCTGGAGGATTGACGCGATGTTGTGAAAGCTTGTCAGGTGATAAATGAAGCTCTTCTCGCGAATAGTCACCACTGATACCTCAAACAAGATGGCCATCAATATAGTGGCAATCTTGTCATTGGATCCAATGTAAAGCCAGTAATCATGAGACGAAATGTACTTACTCCTGCGAGCGAGTATTCGTCCTTCAACGCGATGTTCATTGCAAGTTCGCGCATCTCTATATTCCATAAGCATCTATCTAAATTATCTTTAGATATAAATTCGTTTGTTTTCAGACTGTTAGCATTTCCGTTCGCAATCGCTCACAGAAGCGACGCCCTCTATATGTGTTTCCTGGAGCTTCAATGAACCTGCCGCTTTCACTCAACCTGCTGGCGTTCCTGGCCTTGTTGCTGGGCCTGGCACAAACCCACCGCACCGACTGGAGCCTGGCCAAGAAGGTACTGCTGGGCCTGGTGCTCGGCGTACTGTTCGGGCTGGTGCTGCACACCCTCTATGGTGCGGGAAGCCCCGTGCTCAAGGCCACCATCGGCTGGCTCGACCTGGTCGGCAATGGCTACGTGGGGCTGTTGCAGATGATCGTCATGCCGCTGATCTTCGCCTCGATCCTCAGCGCCGTGGCCCGCCTGCACAACGCCTCCGCCCTGGGCCGTATCAGCGTGCTGAGCATCGGCACGCTGCTGCTGACCACCGCGATCGCCGCGCTGATCGGCATCGCCCTCACCAACCTGTTCGGCCTCACCGCCGAGGGGTTGGTGGCAGGCGTAAGGGAAACCGCGCGCCAGGCGGCGATCAACAGCGACTACGTCGGCAAGGTCACCGACCTCAACGTGCCGCAGCTGCTGCTTTCGTTCATTCCCAGCAACCCGGTGGGTGACCTGGCACGGGCCAAGCCGACCTCGATCATCAGCGTGGTGATCTTCGCCGTGTTCGTGGGCCTGGCGGCCTTGCAACTGCTCAAGGACGACCAGGACAAGGGCCAGCGTGCGCTGTCGGCCATCGACACCCTGCAAGCCTGGGTGATGCGCCTGGTGCGCCTGGTGATGAAGCTCACGCCCTACGGTGTGCTGGCATTGATGACCAAGGTGGTGGCCAGTTCCAACCTCGACGACATCCTCAAGCTCGGCACCTTCGTGCTGGTGTCGTACCTGGGCCTGGGGCTGATGTTCGTGGTGCATGGGGTGATCCTGGCGATGACTGGCGTCAGCCCGCTGCGCTTTGCGCGCAAGGTCTGGCCGGTGCTCACCTTCGCCTTCACCAGCCGCTCCAGCGCCGCCAGCATTCCGCTGAACATCGAAGCGCAGACCCGCCGCCTGGGCGTGCCGCCGGCCATCGCCAGCTTCAGCGCCTCGTTCGGCGCCACTATCGGCCAGAACGGCTGCGCCGGGCTGTACCCGGCCATGCTGGCGGTGATGGTCGCCCCGGCGGTGGGCATCGACACCTTCGACCCTCTGTGGATCGCCACCTTGGTGGCCATCGTTACCCTGAGCTCGGCGGGCGTTGCAGGCGTGGGCGGCGGCGCGACCTTCGCCGCGCTGATCGTGCTGCCCGCCATGGGTTTGCCGGTGGAACTGGTGGCGTTGCTGATTTCAGTGGAGCCGTTGATCGACATGGGCCGCACGGCGCTGAACGTAAACGGCTCGATGACCGCAGGGGTGGTGACCAGCCAGTTGCTCAAGCAAACCGACCAGCAGGTGATGGCGGGCGATGAGCATGCCGAGCTGAGCCATAGCTGACATGGCCTGGGGCTGCCTCGCAGCCCCAGCTACCTCAAGCCTTGTCCCACACCTCGAAATGATAGGCCGGCCCCTGCCCCTCGGCCGCCTGCGGCGCGCTCGAGGTCAACTGCCACTGCGCGGTATCGAACTCAGGGAACCAGGCATCGCCCTCTGGCGACAGCTCTACCCGCGTCAAATACAGGCGGCTGACCAACCCCTTCTCCAGCGCCTGCCCATACAACTGCGCGCCGCCGATCAGCATCAGCTCATCGACACCCTGCTCGCGCGCCCACTGCTCTGCACGCACCAGCGCAGCCTCCAGCGACGCGAACACCTCGGCGCCGTCCAGTTGCAACCCAGGCTGGCGGCTGACCACCAGGTTCAGCCGTCCCGGCAGCGGCCGGCCCAGCGAGTCCCAGGTCTTGCGCCCCATGATGATCGGCTTGCCCAGGGTGGTGGCCTTGAAGTACTTGAAATCCCTCGGCAGGTGCCAGGGCATGGAATTGTCGATGCCGATCACGCGGTTCTCGGCGAGCGCCGCGATCAGGCTTAGGGGGAGTGATGTATTCATGGCCGCGAGGATAGCACCGGGTGTGTGGGTTATGCTTGCGCCCAAACCTGTGCAATGGAAGAGCTTGTGACCGAACTGGACAAACGTTGGCTCACCGAAGCGGTGCGCCTGCGCGAGGAACATGCCGGCCCCCTGGAGGACCAGGAAGCCAACCGCCGCGCCCGCCAGCATGGCGGCGACCTGGCGACGCGCATCGAAACCCGCGCGCTGTGGCTGGCCGAACGCGACGGCATCACCCAGGCCCTGCGCCACTGGAAGCAAGGTGCACGCCTGGCCTTGCTGGCCCTGGCGCTGCTGGCGGTGCTCAGCGGCGCCAGCCTGGGCCTGGCCGCCCTTGGCGATGGTCAACGCCCGGTGAACGTGTTCTGGGCCTTGGGTAGCCTGCTGGGGCTGAACCTGCTGTTGCTGGTTGGCTGGGCGCTAGGGTTGTTTTTCGCCGGCGAACAGGGCTCGGCGCTGGGCCGCTTGTGGCTGTGGCTGAGCGAGCGCCTGGCCCGCGACGCCAAGGCCGCTCACCTGGCCCCCGCACTGCTGGTGCTGCTGCAACGCCAGCGCCTGAACCGCTGGTTGCTGGGCCTGCTGGTGCATGGGCTGTGGCTGCTGGCCATGCTCGCCGCTTTGGGCATGTTGCTGGCGTTGTTGGCCACCCGGCGCTACGGCTTCGTCTGGGAAACCACCCTGCTCGCCGCCGAACCTTTCATCGCCCTCACCCACGCCCTCGGCGCCTTGCCGTCGTTGCTGGGCTTCGCCGTCCCGGACGATGCCATGATCCGCGCCAGCGGCAGCACACTGCCGGAACTGGAGCAAGCTCGCCAGGCCTGGGCCAGCTGGCTGCTCGGCGTGCTGCTGGTGTATGGCCTGTTGCCGCGCCTGCTGCTTGCCGGCCTGTGCCTGTGGCGCTGGCGCCAGGGCCGCGCACGCCTGGCACTGGACCTGAACCTGCCCGGCTACGCGCAACTGCGCGAAGCACTCATGCCGCGCAGCGAACGCATCGGCGTGCAGGACGCCGCCCCCGAAAGCCTGCCGCACTTTCAGGCCGGCCAGCTGGAAAGCGGCAGCAGCGGCGCCCTGCTGGTGGGCCTGGAGCTGGACGACCAGCGCCCCTGGCCTCCCGCCCTACCTAAAAGTGTGACCCACGCTGGCGTGCTCGACAGCCGCGAGTCACGCAACAAGCTGCTCGAACAGCTCAGCCGCTTCCCCCCGGCTCGCCTGGCCATCGCCTGCGACCCACGCCGCTCGCCAGACCGTGGCAGCCTGGCGCTGCTCGCCGAGCTGGCGCGCAACGCCGGCGCCACGCGCATCTGGCTGCTCCAGGCCCTTCCCGGCCAGGCGCTGGACGCCGCGCGCCTGGGCGACTGGCACGACGCCCTCGATCGCCTAGGCCTGCCCCACGCCGACACCTCACCCCTGACCTGGTTGGAGCATGGCCATGACTGAGCCACTGAAACTGGCCGTGGTCGGCCACACCAACGTCGGCAAGACCTCGCTGCTGCGCACCCTCACCCGCGATGTCGGTTTCGGCGAGGTGTCCCATCGCCCCAGCACCACCCGCCACGTGGAAGGCGCGCGCCTTTCGGTGGACGGCCAACCCCTGCTGGAGCTGTACGACACCCCCGGCCTGGAAGACGCCATCGCCCTGCTCGACTACCTAGAACGCCTGGAGCGCCCCGGCGAGCGCCTCGACGGCCCGGCCCGCCTCACGCGGTTCCTGCAAGGCAGCGAGGCGCGCCAGCGTTTCGAGCAGGAAGCCAAGGTGCTGCGCCAGTTGCTGGCGAGCAATGCCGGGCTGTATGTGATCGATGCCCGCGAGCCGGTGCTGGCCAAGTACCGCGACGAACTGGAAGTGCTGGCCAGTTGCGGCAAGCCGCTGCTGCCGGTGCTGAACTTCGTCGCCAGCCACCAGCACCGCGAGCCGGAGTGGCGCGAAGCCCTGGCCCGCCTGGGCCTGCACGCGTTGGTGCGCTTCGACAGCGTGGCCCCGCCGGAAGATGGCGAACGCCGCCTCTACGAGAGCCTGGCCCTGCTGCTGGAAGACGCGCGCCCTTCGCTGCAACGGTTGATCGACGACCAGCAGGCCCAGCGCCTAGCCCGCCAGCGCAGCGGCAAGCGGCTGATCGCCGAGCTGCTGCTGGACTGCGCGGCCTGTCGGCGTAGCGTCGAAGCGCAGCCGGCTGCCGAGGCCCAAGCCATCGAAGCCCTGCGCCAGGACGTACGCCTGCGCGAACAACGCTGTGTCGAAGCACTGCTGCGGCTCTACGCCTTCCGCCGCGAAGATGCCCGGCCCGGCGACCTACCCCTGCTCGATGGCCGCTGGGGCGACGATCTGTTCAACCCGGAAACCCTCAAGCTGCTGGGCGTGCGTCTGGGCGGCGGGGTGGCGGCCGGTGCGGCGGCGGGTGCCGGTGTCGATCTGCTGGTCGGCGGCCTCACACTCGGCGCCGCCGCACTGGCCGGCGCCATTGCCGGTGGCGCCTTGCAGACAGCGCGCAACTACGGCTCCAGGCTGATGGGCAAACTCATGGGCCAGCGCGAGCTGACCGTGGACGACAGCGTGCTGCGCTTGCTTGCCCTGCGCCAGCAGCAACTGATGAAGGCCCTGGATAGCCGTGGCCACGCGGCGCAGGACAGCATCCGCCTGGGCGAACCCGAGGAAAAAACCTGGCGCGAAGGCAAGTTGCCCGAGGCATTGGGCAAAGCCCGGGCACACCCGCAATGGTCGACGCTCAACCCCGGCGCGAAGGTGAACCAGGCCGAGCGCCAGGAGCAGTTGGAGAGCCTGGTCGAGCAGCTCTAAGCATTGCGGGCATGGCACCGCCTCCTTACTTGCGCAACAACCGCAACCCGTTGAACACTACCAGCAAGCTCACGCCCATGTCAGCGAACACCGCCATCCACAACGTGGCCATACCCGCAAAGGTGATCGCCAGGAAAACCGCCTTTACCCCCAGCGCCAGCACGATGTTCTGAATCAGGATCGCGGCGCTCTGGCGCGACAACCTGACGAACGCCGGGATCTTGCGCAGATCATCGTCCATCAGCGCTACATCGGCGGTCTCGATGGCCGTATCGGTACCGGCAACCGCCATGGCGAAGCCGATCTCGGCACGGGCCAAGGCGGGCGCATCGTTGATGCCATCGCCCACCATACCCACACGGTGGCCTTCGGCGTAAAGGCCCTCGATGCTCTTGAGCTTGTCCGCCGGCAGCAGGTTGCCCTCGGCCCGGTCGATGCCCACCTGCGCAGCGATGGCCTGGGCGGTGTGGGGGTTGTCGCCGGTCAGCATGACGGTCTTGATGCCCAGCTCATGCAACTCGGCGATGGCCTGGCGACTGCTGTCCTTGACCGTGTCGGCCACGGCGAACAGCGCCAGCGGGCCCGAACGGTCGAGTAGCAGTACCACAGTCTTGCCTTGGCGCTCCAACTGGTCGAGCTCGGCTTCCAATTGCGGCGAGCACAGGCCCAGCTCCTCGACCAGGCGATGGTTGCCCAGGTGGTAAGCCTGGCCATCGATTTCACCGCGCACGCCACGCCCAGCCAGGGCGGCGAAGTCGCTCACCTCGGCCAGGGCGATACCCTGCTCGCGGGCCTGCAGGGCGATGGCGCGGGAAACCGGGTGGTCGGAGCGCTCGCCCAGGCTGGCCGCCAGGGCCTGGGCACGGCCCTCGAACAGCGGGTCGAGCACCTTGAAGTCGGTTTGCACCGGCTTGCCTTGGGTGAGCGTGCCGGTCTTGTCCAGGGCCAGGAAGTCCAGCTTGCGCCCGCCTTCCAAGTACACGCCGCCCTTGATCAGGATGCCCTTGCGCGCTGCTGCGGCCAGGCCACTGACGATGGTCACCGGTGTCGAGATCACCAATGCGCAAGGGCACGCCACCACCAGCAGCACCAGTGCGCGGTAGATCCAGTCGAACCAGGCACCGCTCATGAACAGCGGCGGGACGAGCGCCACCAGCAGGGCCACGGCGAACACGGTCGGGGTGTAGATGCGCGAGAACTGGTCGACGAAGCGCTGGGTCGGCGCCCGCGCGCCTTGAGCCTCTTCCACGGCCTTGATGATGCGCGCCAGGGTCGACTGGCCGGCCTCGGCGGTGACGCGGTACTCCAAGGCGCCTTCCTGGTTGATGGTGCCGGCGAACAGCTTGTCGCCCACAGCCTTCTCCACCGGCAGGCTTTCCCCGGTGATCGGCGCCTGGTCGACGCTGGACTGCCCGCTGACCACCTCGCCATCCAGACCGATACGCTCGCCGGGGCGCACCCGCGCCAGTGTGCCGATAGCCACCTCGCGTACCTCTAATTCACGCCACTGGCCATCGGCCTGCTGCACCGTGGCCATGTCCGGGGTCAGCTGCATCAGGCCACTGATAGCGTTGCGCGCGCGGTCCAGGGAGCGGGCTTCGATCACCTCGGCCAGGGTGAACAGCACCATCACCATGGCCGCCTCCGGCCATTGGCCGATCAGCACAGCGCCAGTCACGGCGATGCTCATCAGCGCATTGATGTTGAGGTTGCGGTTCTTCAGGGCGATCCAGCCCTTTTTGTAGGTGCCCAGGCCGCAGCCAAGAATCGCCGCCAGGGCCAGCAGCGCCACCACCCATTCCGGTGCGAACGCCGTGAAATGCACCACCTCGGCGGCAAAGGCCGCTACACCGGAAAGCGCCAATGGCCACCAGCGGGTCTTGCTCGCTACCGGCGCGCTGGCGCTGCCATAGTCGTCATCGGCCATGGGCTCGGCCTTCATGCCCAGGCTGTCGATGGCCTGCACGATGGGCGCGGTGCCCTCCAGCGTGTGGTGCACGCCGAGCACGCGGTTCATCAGGTTGAACTCCAACTGCTCGATACCCGCCAGCTTGCCCAGCTTGTCCTGGATCAGCGTCTGCTCGGTCGGGCAGTCCATGGCTTCGATGCGAAAGCGGCTCAGGCGCGCCTGGCCACTGGCTTTCTCGCTCAGTTGCACCAACGCAGGCGCAGCGGCGCTGGCGCCACAGCAGCTATGGGCGTGGTCGTCATGGCAAGAGCGTTTGCCGCCGTGGGCATGGTCGTGCTTGGGGTCGTGGCTGACAGGCTGGTACATGGACTCATCCTTAATCAAGAACACGCCACCCTTCGCATTCCGAACGAAGGGCTGGCTGGATGTTGCCAAGTGAACACCCTGTAGCCACTATAGGGTCAAGCATCCTCCTGGAGATTTCGTGATGAAGATCGGAGAACTGGCCAAGGCCACCGACTGCGCGGTGGAAACCATCCGCTACTACGAGCGCGAGCAACTACTGCCCGAGCCCGCCCGCAGCGACGGCAACTACCGGCTCTACACCCAGGCCCACGTGGAGCGGCTGACGTTCATCCGCAACTGCCGCACGCTGGACATGACCCTGGACGAAATCCGCAGCCTGCTGCGCCTGCGCGACAGCCCCGAAGGGCAATGCGGCAGCGTGAATGCGTTGATCGACGAGCATATCGAGCATGTGCAGGCGCGTATCGATGGGTTGGTGGCACTGCAAGCGCAGTTGGTGGAGTTGCGTCGGCAATGCACGGCGCCGGGGGCCGAGTGCGCGATCCTGCAACAGCTGGAGGTGAATGGCGCGGTGACTGTGCCGGAAGGTGAGCATTCGCACGTAGGCAGGAGCCACGGGCACTGAAGGGGTCGCGCCAGGTGTGAGCGAGTTCGCTCACACCTGGCGCTGGTATTTCTGAAGGGCAGCGCTCAGTTCACAGGAACCAGTCGCCCGCCTTTGCGAGTGACCTCCTGACCGACGGCGAACTGGGTGTTGGGTGAGCGGACGGTGTGGAGTTCGCCGTCAGCCGACCTCACCTCGTAGGCGATGTCGGCCTTGCCTGTTGCTTCTTGGGCAGAGCTGCCAGCGAAGAAACCGATACCCGCGCCGACCAGTGCACCGATAGGGCCGCCGATAGCACCGACCATCAGGCCGGTGCCTGCGCCGAAGCCTTTGCCGGCGGTGGTGTCGGGCACTTGGCGGACGACTTGGTCGGCCAGGGTCAGGGGGGAGACTAGGCAGCAGAGGGTGAAGCTGAGGGGGATGAAGCGTTTCATGGGTATGGACCTTTGTGATGAGATTTACTCCATGCAGACCACAAAGCATGCCAATAAAAATACTGCTAAAAATCAATAACTTGAACTTTATTGAAGTCAAATAGACTACAAAAATAAAAAGTCGTAATGACCACATAAAGAGTCATTACGACTTCCAGGCACGGAAAACTGAAAAGCGGACGGATTTATTTTCGGCACTCTAATCCCTGTCGGCCACGCCACATTTCAATAGGTTTGATGTTGACCCGCCAAATCTAAAAAACCGGCCACAGGGCTAAAGCAGTCAACCCCAGCGCAAAATTAGAGCGGAGAAAATAAATCTGTCCTCTTTTACCGGTCCCCTTTTACGAAACCCATACCGCCCCTAATTTCGCCCTCCATTCACTGCCACGCCCCCACTACAGCATAATTAGAGAATCATTTATGAACCACACAGAAAGCAGTAATTACTTGGTCTGGCTGCTCATCCAGAGGAACTCCCCAACCAGTAACTTCGAGACCACCTTGGGCTTTTTCGATATCGAACCATTCTTCAACATCATCAAAATACAAATATGTAAGCGACAACAAATCTGAAACCAAATCCCCCAAACCTATAATTCCCGAAAACAAACCCTTATAAACGAAATCTCGAGCTCTTTCACCACAGAAGCTAAAGTCATAGACTTTAACCGCATACACCCTCGACTCCCTGAAAATAAGAGACAGGGCCGGCGTGCCTTTCAGCAACACATTAATGTCTTTATCATCATATAATGAGAAAGAGCACCCACCACTTCCATCCTCATCAACCCCATACGTTTTCAGCATAAGGACTGGCGACTTTTCGAATTGATATAGACGTTTGGACTCATCAACCAAATATCTAGCCAATGCACATTCAATATCCTCTACCCTAGCGCCCAGAGGTATGCCTGCAATGGAAATGGAAGGCATAATTGGCGCCACCCAAGAAATCAAAATTTTTTTTGACGACATCATCTCGGCACCCACGCTTTTGTAGAAATATCAAATACTACTTTTTGCCCCTGAGGATTTATATAGCTAGTATTCGCATCATAAATAGGCTTTCCATTATTGAAAGTCGGCCTGTACTCAACGGGGTCAACAACCTTAATCTTACTACCATCTGAATAGGTAATTTTATAGTACTCACCCCTGTGGGTTGACTGGACATCACGCCCAACAGTGGACGGGCTATGCTGAATTTCTTTAATCCCTGTCGCACTGCCCTCAACCCTATAAACCTGAGCATTGCCTGACGACGCCGACTTTACCTTAGGCGTAAGTGTTGCGCCATCCATCGTAAATGATTGCTTGATATCATCCATTGTCTTCCCCCAAATACTGGAAGGTTCTCCAGCAATATTTCGAGGAATACCCGCTTGTGCCGCTAAGTCTTCGCGCAAGCCTTCACGTGCAACCGGAGACGTCGCTGGTACATCTGCAACCTTCTCCGAGTCAGGCGCCTTACTAGTAGTATTCGGAGTCTTAGGCGTGCTCCCTTTTGAATCCGTTGCTTTTCCACCACCTAAGGCTTTGCCCAGCACAAGATTCGCGCTTAACTTTAGAATGTCCTCCCGAGTAGCACCATCATCCACCAACCTGATAATGCCCGGCACATCCACAGGCGCCAGCGTCGATCCAATCAATCCATCCTGGCGCGCCAGGGCATTGATCTTCTCTTCGCTCAGCCCCTGGCGCCGCCATTCGGCGACCATCTCGCTGGTACGGATCGCATCCAGATATGGATTCGCAACCCCACCCAGCGGACTCCAGTCAGAACCCGACAGCGAGTAGATATCAAGGTAGCCGCCACCCTCACCGGCACGCTGCCCCTGCTTGATCCCCTCCAACATGGCGACGGCATAGTCCGCCACCAGCAGGTTGTACTCATCTCGCGTCAGCTTGCCGGACTGGTACAAACCAACCAGTATTTCCCCGGCCTCTTTCTCCTTCTGACGGTATTCACTGCGAATACCACGCTCGCAGTCACCGCTCCCTGCACAGCTCTTATATCGCTCCTGCAATTCATCGATGCTGCCGATACCTGCGGCCTTGAGCTTTTCGTACAGCTCACGACTCGCCGCATCCAACCGCTTAACGCCGTGCTTGTTGGTCAGGAAGTTGTTCTCGACCGCGTTTCGACCCGCATCCCTTCAGGATAATTAGCAGCTCCTTTCACCCCAGAGCCTACCGCACCCTCCGGCGCACGACCACCCAACCCACTCCCACGCACCACACCCACCAGCCCCAGCGTATTCAAAATCGCCGAAGCCCCTGCCAACACCCGCTCCTCGGTCGTCGGCTCATACCCAGTGACAGGGTTTGCAGCACCCAGACTCCTGTGGATCTGGCAAGCAACCGCACCCGGCCCCGCCCCACCACAGCCCGACTCGTACGCCTCGCTGAGGAACCGCTTGACCTCCATTTCACTCCGCGCCGCAGCCATTTCATTCTGCTGCGCCTTGCCTGCCGCTTCCGCCTCTGTCGCCTCGACCAGCTTGTATTCCTTACCCGCCGAGGTTTGCACCACTTCATCAGTGACCCGGCAGAAGCCCGAAGGGCAGGCGACGATATCGCCCGGCTTACTCGTGGTGAATTGGTCTGGACCCAACTCCGAGCCAACGACGGTGTGTTCCGTCTCCAGCACGCTTTCGCCCAGCTTGCGCAGTTCGGTGATCTTGTCGGCCAACTGCTGGCAATCATTCGACCCTGCCGAAGCACCGCCACAACCACTCGCGTAATCTTGCTCCGCCTTCTTGAGCACCAGCCGACCATCGAAACTCAGGTGGTTGTTCTCTACCGCGTTCTTGCCCGCGCCAGCACCGGCCACGGCACTGGACGCATCCCCGCCGACCACCGCACCGCTCAGGCCAGCAGCCAAGGTCGAAAGGCCCGAGACTATCTGTTTCTCACGCTCGTCCAGGTCACCTGCAGACTTGCACATTCACGTCGCGCTTAGCCACCAGGTCGACGCCTTGTGCGCCTTCCACCAATGACGACACCGCAATGCTGGAGGCGCTTTCGGTCATCCGCATGCTGCTTTTGCCGAACGAGCCTTCCTTCTTTTTCTTGTAGTAGGAGTAGCTTTCATCATGGGCGGCCAGGAGCTCTACATCGTTGCCCGCGTAGAGGTACGCCTCCTTGCCGGCCTTGGCCTGGCTGGCCACCAGCGTCAGATCCTCACCTGCGCGCAGGTTCAAGTTGCCCCCCGCGGTGACCGTGCTGGCTACTTGAGTGACACGGTCATCCTGCGCGGTGACCTTGCGCGTCTTGGTCGCCGAATGCTGCTCGTTGGCAGCCGACACCAGGCTCAGGTCGCCAACGGCAGTCATGGCCAGGTCACGCTTGACCTCGACCTGGCTGGCGATGGCGGTTACATCCCGCCCGGCGCTGATCGTGAGGTCTTGCCCGGCCTGCACGCTGGAGCCGTTCTGGGTGACGCTGGAATTGTTGTGACGCACGCCATGGTCGTTGCTGACCCGCTGCGCGACCGAGCTCAGGCTGACATCGCGGTCGGCCTTGATGTGGGTGTCGCCGCCGCTGGCCAGCGCGCCGCCGCGGTTGAGCACGTCGCGACCGGCGTTGACCACCAGGTTGTTGGTCGCCTCCACCCGCGCGGCGTTGTCGACGAAGTCGCGCTGCTGGGCGTAGCTGCCGTTGCTGCTCTGGTGCGAGGTCAGGGTGCGTTCGTTGAGCACATCCTGGGTGGCGGTGAGGCTTACGTCGCGCCCGGCGATGATGCCGCCGGCCTTGTTCACCAGGTCGTTGCCCGCTTGCAGGTCGAGGCGCTTGCCGGCTTCGACCAGGCCGCTGTTGACCAGGTTGCCGCCCGCCTGGGCCGACAGGCTGTTGCTGGCGCGCAGGGTGCCGACGTTGTCGAGCTGCTGGCCGGCGATCAGGTTTACGTCGCTGCCGGCGATCAAGGCGCCATTGGCGGCCAGGCGATGGTTGGCGTTGGCCAGGTACAGCACCGGCACCAGCACCTGCTCGCCGTTCACCTCGGCGTTTTCCAGCCAGACGATGTCGTGGGTGAGCGCGGCCACTTGCGCCGAGGTGAGGCTGATGCCCAGCGCCAGGTCGAGCTGCTGCTTGCTCTGGATGGCGTTGTCCATCAAGTGCTTGAACAGTTGCTCATCACTGGTCTGGCCGTCGAGAAAACGCTGGCCGGTGCGGGCCACCAGCGCCTGCTGGATCAGGCGCTGCTCGTAGAAGCCATCGCCCAGGCGCTTGGCGCTGTCGTCGGGGTCGTAGCCGAGGTTGGCCAGCAGGTAGTCCGAGCTCATGAACTGCTTGAGGTCGGTGAGCGCCGGGTTGGTTTCGATCAGGTACTTGTGCGAGCTGCTGCCTATGCCGCTGCCGATCACGGCGTTGGCGCTGTCGCCGGTGAGGCGGAACAGGCCGTTCTGCCCCTCGGGCAGGGTGAAGTCGGGCAGCGCCAGTGGGTTCAGCTGTTGCTGGGCGAGGTCTGGCGGCAACTGCTGGTTCAGGCTGATGCGCGTGGAGAAGGCGGTGCCGGGGGCGCTGGTGTCGGTGCGTGCGCCACTACCGATGTAGCTGTAGCCGGGGCGCACCACGCTGTTGTCGATGCCGTTGGCGGCGTTGATGCTGACGGTGCCGCCGGCCTGTATCACACCGGCGTAGCGCTGATCGCCGACGGCCAGGGTGCGGCGGCTGCCCAGGCTCACCCACTCGGTTTCGGTCATGCCGATGAAACCGGCCATGGCGCCTTGCAGGCCGGCCAGGTTGTTGGGGTTGTAGCCGGGGTTCTGGAACCAGTACTGGCTGTTGAACGCGTTGGCGGCGTCGTACCAGGCACCGCCGTTGCGGGTGCGTGCCGACATGAAGATGCGCGTGGTTTCTGTTTCGCCGGTCTGCACGCCGCTGTTGGTCAGGTTGTCGACCGTGACCAGCAGGTTGCCAGCAGCGGCGATGGTGCTACTGCTGTTGAGCAGTTCGCCACCCTTGATCGTGAGGTGGCTGCCGGTGGTGATGCTGGAGGCGGCGCTGGCCTCGGTGACTTCGAACTTGTCGCGCTGGACGATTTCCCAGACATGGTTGCGCTTGCCGCTGCAATCGCCAGCGTTGTAGCCCTCGATACAGGCCACTTCACTGATGCGTGCGGTGTAGGCGCCCTGGTCGCTGGTTTCGAGCACAGCCCGCAGGTTCTGGATGCTGGCGGCGGCCAGGCTCATCGCGCCGTCGCTTTGCAGCGAGCCGGAACGGTTGACGATGCTGCTGGCCAGGCCGCCCTGGCCGTCGCGGTCGATCGTCAGGCTGCCGAGGCTGTACACGTCGGCGTAGCTGTTGGTCAGGCTGTTCACCCGCAGTGCCATGTCGCGGCCGCTGAACAGCAGGCCCCGCTCGTTGCTCAGGGCGCCGGTGCCCAGGGTGAAGTTGCCGGTGGCGCCGAGCGTGCCTTGGTTGTGCACACCCGCCGCGCTCAGGCCCAGGTTGCCGGCCGTGGTGATGCGGCCGGCGTTGTTCAGTTGCCCTGCCACCTGCACGCTGGTGTCGGCACCGCCTGCGAGGCTCGCGGCGCTGCCCAGGGTCAGCTGACTGGCACTCAGGCCCAGGGTGTCGCGGCTGCTCAGCCGACCATTGCCGCTGTAGCCGCCGTCCAGGTCGAGACTGAGGCTGCCGTCGCTGGCGATCAGGCCATCGTTGACCCAGGTGCCGCCGCTGCCCAGCAACGCTTGGCCCGCCAGCAGCTGGCCTGCGGCGGTCTGGCTGAAGTTGCCGACGTTGACCGTCAGGCGCCCGGCCTGGATGACGCTGCTGTTGCTCCAGCTGTCGGCATTCAGGGCCAGGCTGCCGTGGGTGACGATGCTGCCCCCGGCGCCGGTGACCGTGCCGGTGGCGATGTCGAAGGTGCCTAGGCCTACGTGCAGCAGGCTGCCGCCGGCGTTGAGGAAACTGCCGGCCCCCAGGCCCAGGTCGTGGCTGGCGCTTTCCAGGGTGCCGCTGCGGTTGTCGAGCAAGCCACCAATGGCGAAGCGGGTATTGCCCGTGCGGCCCAGGGTGCGTAGTTGGCCGGCCTGGTTGTCGAGGCTGGCGGCCTTGATGGCCAGGCTGCTGTCGCTTTCGATGATGCCCTGGCGGTTGTTCAAGGCACCGCTGAGGTCGAAGTCGACCTGTTGGCCTGCAACCTGGCCGCTGTTGCCGAAGTCATTCGCGCTGACCTTCACCAGGCCCTTGGCGTACAGCCCGCCCTCGCGGTTGTCGACGTTGCCAGCGGTGATGTGCACATCACCGGCCTGCGCGGTAATGCGTCCACCGTCGTTGGTGATATCGCCGGTATTCAGGCTGAGCAGGCCCTGGCTTTGTAGTGTGCCCTGGGTGTTGACCAGGCTGCTGGCGAAGAGGCTCATCAGGCCGTCGCTGACGATCTGCCCGCCGTGGTTGGAGACCGCCGCCGAGCCCTCCAGACGCAGCGGCCCGGCGCTGCTCAGCTTGCCTTGGGTGTTGGTCAGTGCACCCAGCAGCGTCAGGTTGACCTCGCCTTTGCCAGCCAGCTTACCGCCGCTGTTGTCCAGGCTATGGGCGGTGATGCGCAGCGCCTCGACGGCATTGATACCGCCGCCCGCATTGCCGAGGGTCATGGCGTTCAGGGTGAGGGCCGCGCCGCTGTCGATCAGGCCGCCCTGGGCGTTGTTCAACAGGTCGCTGACGACCAGGTGTTGCTCACCTGCACTGGAGAGGATGCCGCCGTCGCTGTTGTCGAGCTTTGCCGCTTTCGCGCTCAGGGTTTGCTGGCTGACCAGGGTACCGCCGCCGCTGTTGCGCAGCTCGCCGCTGACCGTTGCCTCGACGCTGCCGCTGCTGCTGGCTAGCTTGCCCTTGTTGCGGTTATCCAGGCTGCCGGCATTCACGGTTACCTGCCGCTGCCCGCTCAGGGTGCCGCCCTGGTTGTCCAGAGCCTGGGTAACGGTGGCGTTCAGCGTGCCGCTGGCCAGCAGGTTCTTGCCGCGGTTATCCAGGTGCTGCGCAGTGATCTGCAAGTCGCCGTTGGCATTGCGGCTGTTGTCGGCATTGACCCCCGCTTCGATGACGCCCTGGTTGGTCAACCGGGCGCCGCTGGCCAAATCGACGCGCTCGCCGGCCGAGAGGGACGTGCGGTTGGTCAGGTCGCCCTGGGTGCGGACCTTGAGTTCCTTGCCGGCATACACCGCGCCCTGGGCATCCAGGCTGGCGGCATTGATGGCCATCGAGCCCTTGGCGGCGCTGGCCTCGGCCATACGCAGCTGGCCGTTGGCATCGATCTGCATGTCGCCGCCACTGGCGATCATCTGGCCGTCGAGCTTGACCCCGACCCCCGCCTCGGTGCCCACCAGCTTGATGGTGTTGGCGTACATGCCGCCCAGGGCCGAGGCATCGATCGCCAGTTGTGGGGCATTCTCCGGGTTGGCCGTGCGGGCCGTGGCATCGAGCGTGCGGGCATCGACGTCGTTGGCGCCGGTAACCATCGCCAGGTGCTTGGCCTGGATCTGCGCGTTGACCTTGGCGCTGCGGGTGATGATCTCGAACTGGTCGATATTGCTGGCGTTGAGCCCCGCGCCCTCGATGGCGACGCTGCCCTGCTCCACTTGGTAGCGCTGCAACTGGCCATGCTCGATCACCGGCTTGCCGGTGGTCAGCGTGGCCTTGGGCGTGTTGATGAAGCCGCAGCCGTTACAGGTGACGCCATAGGGGTTGGCGACGATGACATGGGCCGATTGCCCGGCCACTTCGGTGTAGCCGCGCAACTGGCTGGGGCTACCGCCGTTGACCTCGTTGAGAATCACATTGGCCGAGCGGCCATTGAGGTTGGGGTTGCCGAGGATGATGCCGCCCAGTTGCGTGGCCTGGGTGCGGTCGGTGGCGTTGTTGAGGATCAACCCCTGCTGGCCGACGTTGTAGTCGTTGAAGGTGTTGTGCGACAGGCCGCCGCCATTGGGCGCGGCGATATTGACGATGGGTACCCCGTTACCCGCCTGGCCGACGCTGGTGCCTGGGCCGTTGGGCACGACGCCATCGGCCATCGCCACCAGCGGCTGCCAGAACATCATGTTGGCCAGCAGCAATGCCAGAGCGCGCTTGGAAAGGCCCCAGAAGGTGCGGCGCTCACGCAGCGCGGCACTGGGTTGGCGAGCCAGCAGCTCGAACTGACGAAAATCCATTTCGATGATCTCGGGAAAACGGGGAATTAGAGGAATACGTCCAGGCGGAAGTAGATCGGCGCTTCGCGTTCGCTCAAGGCATCCGGGCGCTCGAGGGAATGGGCGAACAGCACGCTGGTAGCCAGGTGCTTGCCGCGGGCGAACAGCTCCAGGGAGTCGCTGGAGACGCGGCCATGAACCTCGCCGTTGTAGCGGTCGTTGCGGATGGCGCCAACGTCATAGCCCAGCGCCATGCCGTACTCGCCGAACACCGGGTACAGCCAGCTCCAGGTCACCGGTCGGCTCCAGCGCAAATCGTTGCGCCAGTAGTAGCCGCTGTCGCCGGTGAGGCTCTGGTCTTTGTAGCCACGAATCGACGAGAGGCTACCCAGGCTCATGCGCTGCGGGCTGAACAGGATGTCTTCGCTGCGCTGGCCGGTCACCAGGCTGCTGAACACCAGCGACTCGCCCCACAACCGCAACGGCTGCAGGAAGCTGACGGTGGCGGTGTACTTGCGGTAGCGGGCGTTGGCCTGGCGGCTGCCGAAATCACCACGCTCTTTCTCTCGCTGGGCGTCGAAGGCGCCGATGCCTTCCTGCATGCCCAGGTCGAGGTTGACGAAGGCCCCACCCACTCGCCGCCCATGGTTGACCCCGAACTGGGCCTCGCTCAGGCGGTGGCTGCTGTAGCCCAGCTTGCTGTCTTCGATGTAGTTGTTGGTGCGCAGGTGGCTCAGGCCGGTGTTCAGCGAGGTCTTGCTAAGCCCGTCGCGGTGGATCACCCGCTCCAGGCGAAGCTGGTGGTTCTGGCTGTCGCCGGTCTGTTCGAAGTCAAAACCGGTGCCTTGGGCCAGGGAGCGGTACTCACTTTCGCTGTAGCTGTAGGTGGCGTTCCACCAGCCGAACGGCAGGTTGTAGTAGAGCATGGCGTTGCGTGAGGACTTCTGGTGGTCGCTGATGCCATCGCGGCCCGCCCGTAGCACCAGCTGGTCGGCCAGGCCCAGCGGGCTCTCCCATTCGAAGGTGGTGGCCCACTGTTGCTCACCGGTGCTCTTCTGCCCATCGTTGCTGCGCGACAGGCCAGCGCGCCACGGCTTTGCAGGGGTGTTGCGCACCAGCACTTCGCTGCCGCCCACTGCTTGGCCTGGGGTGAGTTCCATCTTGGCCTGGTTGGACGGCAGGCGGTTGAGCTGGTCGACCATCTGCTCGACCTGGCGCAGGTCGAGGCGCTCGCCGACAGTGCCGGGGAAGGTCATGTCCAGCTCGCGGGCGCTGAGGGTGCTGCCCTCGGCGGCCTTCAGACCTTCGAGCCGGCCTTCCACCACCAGCACTTGCAGGTGCCCTTGGGAGAGATCTTGCTGCGGTAGATAGGCGCGGCTGGTGACCAGGCCCTTGGCGATGTACAGGTCGGTGATGGCCTTGAGTAGCGCATTGAGCTGCGACACGCCCAGGCACTGGCCAAGGTAGGGCTTGAGCAGGCCGTCGCGCTCAGTGGCAGACAACGCATCGGCGCCCTTGAGCTCGATGTGGCTGATGGGGAAACAGCGGCTGTCGACAGGGGCTGAGGGTGCAGTTTGCGGGGTGCTTTGGCCGGGGAGGTCCTTGAGTTCTTCAAGGCGCCGCTGCTGCTCTTCCAGCAGGCGGTTCTGGCGGTCGCGAATCAGGTCCTGGTCGCCCGGGTTGCTGGGCGTTGCCGCCAGCGCGGCATTTGCGCAAGCTGCCAACCACAGGCAGCAGCAGGACAGCGCAAGGCGCGCCCTGGGTCCCAGACTAGGGAAAAGCATGTTCAATCCTTCGAAACACGGGCAAAATAGCGCGCGATATTAGTTAGCCACTAACCCGGCGTCAAACACAGTTACAACATAACGACAGAAGGTAGGCACTTCGTTACCTGAGGCCGGGTTCTCCACAGGAAAAGCCCGGCCTCACACAGGCGTTCAGACCGCCATCGGTGCGGTCATCGGCGCATGGTGCTCATAGCCTTGCAGGCTGAAATCGCTCGGTTCGATCTTCTCCAGCCACTCCGGCTCGTACTTGCCAGTATCGGCGAACGCCGGCACGCGGTCGCTGATGACCAGCTTCGGCGCTTGCAGGGGCTCGCGCTTGAGCTGCTCGTTGAGCATGTCGAGGTGGTTCTCGTACACATGCGCATCGCCGATGAAGTAGGTGAACCAACGCGGGGTATAGCCGGTGAGGCGGCCGAACAGCGACAGCAGCGCTGCGCCTTCGGTGAGGTTGAACGGCGTGCCCAGGCCCAGGTCGTTCGAACGAATGTAGAGGGTCAGGGAAATTTCCCGGGTCTCGACGTTCGGGTGGAACTGGTACAGCAGGTGGCACGGCGGCAGGGCCATTTCATCGAGCTGGGCGCAGTTCCAGCCATGGAACAGGATGCGTCGGCTGCCGGGGTCGTTGGCGATGGTGTCCAGGCACTGGCGCACCTGGTCGATGGCCTTGTACAGGATGACGAAGGCTTCGCCGGCTTCTTCGTCCTGGGCGATACGGCGAAAGCCCGCTTTCTCGGCCATTTCGATGGCGGCCGGGTTGCTCAGCGGGATGCGCTTGTAGCCCGGCCACTGGCGCCACTGCACGCCGTAGATCTCGCCGAGGTCGTCATGCCCCTGGCGGAATGGGTTGGCCAGCCACTGGGCGTTCTCGTTGGCATTCTGGTCCCAGACCTTGCAGCCAAGCTCGCGGAACTCTCCTGCGTTCTTCACCCCACGCAGGAAACCGACCATTTCGCCGATCGCCGACTTGAACGCCAGCTTGCGCGTGGTAACGGCCGGGAAGCCTTTTTGCAGGTCGAACTTGAGCATGGCGCCCGGCAGGCTGATGGTGCGCACGCCGGTGCGGTTCTGTTGCAGCGTACCGTTCTCGATGACGTCGCGAACCAGGTCTAGATACTGTTTCATGGCTTACCTGTAGCAAGAACGGCAGGGGGAGCGCCCCTGCCGTGGGAATCAAACGGCGGCCTTGGCCGTTGGGGTACGGTTGTAGGCCCACCAGATCAGGAAGATGCCACCGACGATCATCGGCACGCAAAGCAACTGACCCATGGTCAACCAGCCGAAGGCAATGTAGCCCAGCTGCGCGTCAGGCACCCGCACGAACTCAACGATGAAGCGGAAGATGCCGTAGAACAGCGCGAACATGCCGGAAACCGCCATGGTCGGGCGCGGTTTGCGCGAATACAGCCAGAGGATGACGAATAATGCCACACCTTCAAGGGCGAACTGGTACAGCTGCGACGGGTGACGCGGCAGCTGCGCAGGGTCGCTGAACGGCGGGAACACCATGGCCCAGGGCACATCGGTGGCCTTGCCCCACAGCTCGGCATTGATGAAGTTGCCGATGCGCCCAGCGCCCAGGCCGATCGGCACCATCGGTGCGACGAAGTCCATCAGCTCGAAGAACGACTTGTTGTTGCGTTTGCCGAACCACAGCGCCGCCAGCATCACGCCGATGAAGCCGCCGTGGAACGACATGCCGCCCTTCCACACCTCGAAGATCAGCGTGGGGTTGCTGAGGTACTGGTGCAGGTCGTAGAACAGCACGTAGCCCAGGCGCCCGCCGACGATCACCCCCATCGACAGCCAGAACACCAGGTCGGAGAGTTTCTCGCGGTTCCAGGTGGGGTCGAAGCGGTTCAGCCGACGCGAGGCGAGCAGCCACGCACCGCCGATGCCGATCAGGTACATCAGGCCGTACCAGTGGATTTTCAGCGGCCCGATGGCCAGGGCCACGGGGTCGATCTGCGGGTAAGGCAGCATGGTGGTTCCTCTCGGTTAAATCAGGAAGCTTGAGCCAACGCAGAACAATAGCGCGGCGAACAGGCGCTTGAGCAGGCGTGGCGACAGTTTGTGCGCCAGGCGCGCGCCGAAGCGGGCGAAGAACATGCTGGTGGCGGCGATACCAAGCAGTGCTGGCAGGTACACGTAGCCGAAGCTGTGCTCGGGCAGGTGCGCCTCGTGCCAGCCCAGAATGATGAAACCCAGGGCACTGGCCAGGGCGATCGGTAGGCCGCAGGCCGACGACGTGGCCACCGCCTGCTGCATCGGCAGGCTGCGCCAGGTCAGGAATGGCACGGTCAGCGAGCCACCACCGATACCGAAGATCGCCGAAGCCCAGCCAATCACGCTGCCCGCGCCAATCAGCCCAGGCTTGCCGGGGATGCTGCGGCTGGTCTTGGGCCTGAGGTCCAGGACCATCTGCACCGACACCAGCAAGGCGAAGCAGCCGATGATCTTCTGCAACATCGGGCCCTGGATCAGCGAGGCGGTCTTGGCGCCGACGCCGGCACCGATCAGGATGCCGACGGTCATCCACAGGAAGATCGGCCAGCGCACCGCGCCCCTGCGATGGTGTTCACGCACGGCGTTGATCGAGGTGAAGACGATGGTGGCCAGCGAAGTACCAACCGCCAGGTGGGTCAGTACCGAAGCGTCGAAGCCTTGCAAGGTGAAACTGAAGACCAGCACCGGCACGATGATGATACCGCCGCCCACGCCGAACAGGCCGGCCAGGACGCCGGCGCAGGCGCCCAACAGCAGATAGAGAACGAATGCCATTCGCCGCCCCAGAGGAAATCAATCCGCAATGGTAACGGAAGCCAGCACCGGGGCTCTAGTGAACTCTGTGTCAGGTGATGGCTTGCGCTGGGCGCAGTGGGTAGAGTGGCGAAAAACACAGAGGCCAACCTATGTGCCTGATCGTATTCGCCTGGCGGCCGGGGCATGCCTTGCCGCTGGTGGTCGCGGCCAACCGCGACGAATTCTATGCCCGACCCACCCAGGCACTGGCAGCCTGGGACGATGCGCCCGGCGTGCATGCCGGGCGCGACCTGGAAGCTGGCGGCACCTGGCTCGGCGTGGGGCCCGGTGGGCGCTTCGCGGCGCTGACCAATATCCGTGACCCGCAGCAACCGCTGGGGCCGCGCTCACGGGGCGAGCTGGTGGCGGCGTACCTGCGAGGCGAGCTGGGGGTGGAGGCGTATCTGGACCAGGTCGCCAGCCGTAGCGCGCAGTATTCGGGGTTCAACCTGCTGGTGGGCGATGGGCAGCAGCTCGGCTTTCTGAATGCCCATGACCCCGCGCCGCGCTTGTTGGCGCCGGGGGTGTACGGGGTGTCGAACGCTGGGTTGGACACGCCTTGGCCGAAGCTGGTCAAGGCGCGGCGGGCGCTGGAAGAGACGCTGGGCTCACCCGAGCCGCAGCGGTTGCTGGCGATTCTCGCCGATGGCGTCACTGCTGCGGATGGGGAGCTGCCGGAGACGGGGGTTGGGCTGGCAACGGAGCGGCTGCTGTCGAGCGTGTTCATCGCCAGCCAGAGCTATGGGACGCGGGCCAGTACCGTGTTGATTGTCGATGAGCGTGGCCAGCGGCGGATGATCGAGCGCAGTTTCGGGCCGCTTGGCGGGCATCTGGGGGAAGTTGAGCTGGTTGTTTGAGCTGAGTGTTGGGTTGTCAGGGCCGGCCTATTCGCGGGCAAGCCCGCTCCTACAGGGTTTATCGCTGTACC
>NZ_JBNNVR010000078.1:0-26091 GCF_050280645.1 Pseudomonas sp. NPDC089554 | reverse complement strand
GCATTCGCAAGGGGCGCCTGAACCTCGACCTGCACTACGTGATCACCAAAGGCCAGCTCAAGGCCGAGAACAAGCTGGTGGTCGAGCAGTTGCAACTGGGTGAGAAGGTCGACAGCCCCGATGCAGTCGACCTGCCGATTCGCCTCGCGGTGGCCCTGCTCAAGGACACCGAGGGCAAGATCTCCATCGAGCTGCCGGTGTCCGGCGACCTCAACAACCCGCAGTTCAGTGTGATGCCGATCGTCTGGCAGACCCTGCGCAACCTGGTGTTGCGCGCCGCCCAGGCGCCGTTCAAGTTCATTGGCGGGCTGATTGCCGGCGGGGGCTCGCAAGACCTTGGCACCGTAGCCTTCGCCCCCGGCGCCAGCGACCTCACCCCCGACGCACAGGGTGCCCTGGACAAACTGGCCGCAGCGCTCAAGCAGCGCCCCGAGCTGCGCCTGGAAATCGAAGGCACCAGCGCCCAGAGCAGCGATGGTCCGCTGATCGCCGAGCAGCGCCTGGAGCGTGAGTACCAGGCCACCTGGTACAAGATCCTGCAACGCCGAGGCGACAAGGTGCCCGCCAACGCCTCGCTGCTGGTGGTCGACGACAGCGACAAGCCGGCCATGCTCGAGGGTATCTACCGCAACCGTCTCAAGCAGCAGCCACCGGCCGAATGGCAACAGCTCGGCAAGGACGAACGCACCGCCAAGCTGCGCGAGGCGGTGATCAAGTCGTGGGCGGAAAGCGCCGCGTTGCTGCGCACCCTGGGCCAGCAGCGCGCTGGCAACATCAAGGACTACCTGGTGGACAAAGGCCAGCTCAAGGATGACCGGGTGTACTTCATCGACACCACCCTGGGCCAAGCTGAGAGCGATGGCCGGGTGATCACGCCGATGCACCTGGATGCCGAGTAGCAACCTACGGCGGTGAATGGCACGGGCTGCGCCCGTTTCGCGGGCGAGCCCGCTCCTACAGAGGAAGGTGTGATCCCTGTAGGAGCGGGCTTGTCGGGGCGCCGAACCGCCGCGAATAGGCCAGTTTTGGCACAACCGAGCTGTCGGTTCTCCTGCCAGACACAATGAAAAAGCCCCGGCAAAGGCCGGGGCTTTTCGGTAAAGGTGGCCAGATCCTTCTGGCCGACGGGACATTCCTTATTCGGCTTTCAGGCCATCAGCCGATACGGCTTGTACGCCTTTGATTTTCTTGGTGATGGCAACGGCCATTTCTTTCTGCGATTCGGTCACGGCCACATCGGAGGACAGGGAAACCACGCCTTTGTTGGTTTCTACCTTGATGTCACTGCCAGGAATACCTTTCTCGGTCATCAGGTCTGCCTTCACCTTGGTGGTGATCCAGGTGTCGGAAGTCGCTTCCTTGGCTTTAGTCACCTCACCGGCCGCCAGCATCATTGGGGCCTGGGTGGGCTGGGCTGCGAAAGCAGCATTGGCCATGGTCAGGGTCAGGGCGGTAGCAGTAGCGGCAGCAATGGCGAACTTTTTCATACGAGTCACTCCTGTTTTTCGAAAGGTCTGC
Source organism: Pseudomonas sp. NPDC089554 (assembly GCF_050280645.1). Classification (NCBI taxonomy): domain Bacteria; kingdom Pseudomonadati; phylum Pseudomonadota; class Gammaproteobacteria; order Pseudomonadales; family Pseudomonadaceae; genus Pseudomonas; species Pseudomonas sp. NPDC089554. Next base: position 24,573 of record NZ_JBNNVR010000078.1, on the reverse strand, counting down.
GCCGGTGTTCCTGGCGTCAGGTACTTAGGTAATTGCACGCCCTGTGCCAATTTTAAAAACTCTATAATTACCTTTAAAATCAATGACTTGTAAAAACGCGCGATTGCTCCCGATCGTGCAAATTGCAAGCCTGTGAAAAAACCTGCATGCAAGATGCAAGTACGACAGGCTTTTTAATCGCGCATAAAAAAAGGACCCGGTGAGGGGTCCTTTTTTCTACAGCCTGGAAACGCTTAGACGCCCGATGCCTTGGCAGCCGCAACGTCCTTGATCGACAGCTTGATACGGCCGCGGTTGTCCACGTCCAGTACCAGCACTTCGACTTCCTGGCCTTCTTTCAGCACGTCGGTGACTTTCTCGACGCGAGCATCGCTCAGCATGGAGATGTGCACCAGACCATCCTTGCCCGGCAGGATGTTGACGAAGGCGCCGAAGTCGACGATACGCTCGACCTTACCGACGTAGATCTTGCCGATCTCGGCCTCGGCAGTGATGCCCAGGATGCGCTGCTTGGCAGCCTCGGCGGCTTCCTTGGTTTCGCCGAAGATCTTGATCGAGCCATCGTCTTCGATGTCGATCGAGGCCTTGGTTTCTTCGCAGATGCCGCGGATGGTGGCGCCGCCTTTGCCGATGACGTCACGGATCTTGTCGGTGTCGATCTTCATCGCCAGCATGGTCGGGGCGTTGGCCGACAGCTCGCTGCGCGACTGGGCGATCACCTGGTTCATCTGGCCGAGGATGTTCAGGCGCGCTTCCAGGGCTTGGCCCAGGGCGATTTCCATGATCTCTTCGGTGATGCCGTTGATCTTGATGTCCATCTGCAGGGCGGTAACGCCCTTGGCGGTACCGGCCACCTTGAAGTCCATGTCGCCCAGGTGGTCTTCGTCACCCAGGATGTCGGTCAGGACCGCGAACTTGTCGCCTTCCTTGACCAGGCCCATGGCGATACCGGCAACCGGTGCCTTCATCGGTACACCCGCGTCCATCAGTGCCAGGGAGGCACCGCAGACCGAAGCCATGGAGCTGGAGCCGTTGGATTCGGTGATTTCCGAAACCACGCGGATGGTGTACGGGAAGTCTTCGGCGGACGGCAGCATGGCCTGGACCGAACGACGGGCCAGACGGCCGTGACCGATTTCACGACGGCCAGCACCACCCATGCGGCCACACTCGCCAACCGAGAACGGTGGGAAGTTGTAGTGCAGCATGAAGGGGTCTTTCTTCTCGCCTTCCAGGGTATCCAGCAGCTGTGCGTCACGGGCAGTACCCAGGGTCGCGACCACCAGGGCCTGGGTTTCGCCACGGGTGAACAGGGCCGAACCGTGGGTTTTCGGCAGCACATCCACTTCGATGTTCAGCGGGCGTACGGTCTTGGTGTCGCGACCGTCGATACGTGGCTTGCCGTTGACGATGTTCTCGCGAACGGTGCGGTATTCGATTTCGCCGAAGATTTCTTTGACTTCACCGGCCGATGGCTGGCCTTCTTCGCCGGAGAACTTGGCGATAGCCTGGTCGCGCAGCTCGCCCAGGCGCGCATAGCGGTCAGCCTTGACGGTGATGGTGTAGCCCTGGGAAACGGCTTCGCCGAATTCAGCGCGGATGGCGTTGAACAGTTCGGTGTTGCCAGCAGCAGGTTTCCAGTCCCAGGTCGGCTTGCCAGCTTCGGCAGCCAGTTCCTTGACCGCTTGGATCACGGCCTGGAATTCGTCGTGGGCGAACAGGACGGCGCCCAGCATCTGGTCTTCGGTCAGCTCTTGGGCTTCCGACTCAACCATCAGTACGGCATCGGAAGTACCGGCGACGACCATGTCCAGGCTGGAGGCCTGCAGTTGCTCGTAGGTCGGGTTCAGCAGGTAGCCGGTGCTTTCATGGAAGGCAACGCGGGCGGCGCCGATCGGGCCTTCGAACGGAATGCCGGAGATCGCCAGGGCAGCCGAAGTACCGATCATCGCGGCGATGTCCGGGTCGGTCTTCTTGCTGGTGGAAACCACGGTGCAGACGACCTGCACTTCGTTCATGAAGCCTTCTGGGAACAGCGGGCGGATCGGACGGTCGATCAGGCGCGAGGTCAGGGTCTCTTTCTCGGAAGGACGGCCTTCACGCTTGAAGAAGCCACCCGGGATCTTGCCGGCGGCGTAGGTCTTTTCCTGGTAGTGCACGGACAGCGGGAAGAAGCCCTTGCTCGGGTCGGCATGCTTGGCACCGACCACGGTCACCAGCACGGTGACATCGTTGTCGACGGTGACCAGCACAGCGCCGGTGGCCTGACGGGCGATGCGGCCCGTTTCGAGGGTGACGGTCGATTGACCGAACTGGAACGTCTTGATTACCGGGTTCACGGTTTCCTACCTTTTTCAGTGGCTCTGTGGGGAACGGGTTCTTGCGAATTCTTGGGCAGAACAGGGAATCGGCCCCATTGACCGTCCAGATACAACACGAGGCTGGGAGCCTGGGCGCCGTGCGGAAAAACCGCTCGACGGCACCAGGCTGCCAACCTCGAAGATACACGTGGCGAGCCCCATGGCAACGCTGCCAGGCAGCGCTCCCACAGCATGCGACACGCCACGCACACCACTGGCCAGGCCGCTATTAGCGACGCAGGCCCAGACGACCGATCAGGGTGCTGTAACGAGTGGTGTCTTTGCCCTTCAGGTAGTCCAGCAGCTTACGACGCTGGTTGACCATACGGATCAGACCACGACGGGAGTGGTGGTCTTTTTCGTTGGACTTGAAGTGACCTTGCAGCTTGTTGATGTTGAAGGTCAGCAGGGCAACCTGGACTTCCGGGCTACCGGTATCGCCTTCGGCTTGCTGATAGTCTGCAACGATCTGAGCTTTTTCTTCGACGCTGAGGGCCATTTGGCTTCTCCTGATAACGGACGCCGCAAGCGGGGTCCAATAGGCCAGGGACTGCTCCCTGTGATTAATGTAAAAGGTGTGACCGCGCCTATTGACAGCCACCCTTGTATCCACGCGTGTCGGCCGAAGCCTTCACCCATGGTTTCGGTCATTCCGACCGAATCAGCCGACGTGGCGCCACGCGCCCGTCTTCACTCACCTCACCGATACCGATGAAGCGGTCGTTGTGATCGTAGACCCGGACCATGCCGAACTGCGGCGCATCCGGTGCACGTACTGCCTGCCCATGCAGCCAGTAGAACGCGCTGTGCTCGGACAAACGTGCCAGCGGCCAGTCCTGCAACCCGCTGTCGGACGGCATCAGGAAGCGATCAAGCGCTTCGTTGCCACCTTCGGCGTGGGCCGCCTCGAGTGCCTCGAGGGTTACGGTCTGGGCCAGCATGAAGGGCCCGGCCTGGGTCCGACGCAGTTCGGCAACATAGGCACCACAGCCCAGCGCCTCGCCGATGTCCTCGACCAAAGTGCGGATATAGGTACCTTTGCTGCAACCGACCGACAACCGCGCACGGGTGCCTTCGCTTTCGAGCAACTCCAAGCGGCCAATAGTAACAGAACGCGCCTCGCGCTCCACTACCTCTCCTGCACGTGCCAGCTTGTAAAGCGGCTGGCCATCACGCTTCAAGGCCGAGTACATCGGCGGTACCTGGCTGATCGGGCCACGGAAGCGCGGCAGCACCGCTTCGATGTCGGCGCGACCAACGGTCACCTCGCGGGTCTGCAGGACCTCACCTTCAGCGTCTGCAGTGCTGGTAGTCTGCCCCAGTTGCATGACCGTCTCGTAACCCTTGTCGGAGTCGAGCAGGTACTGGGAGAACTTGGTCGCCTCACCGAAGCACAGCGGCAACACGCCAGTGGCCAGCGGGTCGAGGCTGCCGGTGTGCCCGGCCTTCTCGGCATTGAGCAGCCAGCGGACTTTCTGCAAGGCGGCGTTGGAGGTGAACCCCAGCGGCTTGTCGAGCAGGATGATGCCGCTGACGTTGCGGCGGATACGTTTGACCTGGGCCACCGCTTACTCCTTGGTGTCCGGCTCGTCGGCATCCTGGTGCAGGCGGTCTTCGGCCACTGCACGCTCGATCAGCGCCGAGAGGTGGACGCCTCGGCTGACGCTTTCATCGAAGTGGAAATGCAGTTGCGGCACGCTGCGCAGCTGCATGGCACGGCCCAGGTGCAGGCGCAGGAAGCTGGCGGCGCTGTTCAGGGCCTTGAGCGACTGCTGCACGCCGTCGGCGCCCTCTTCACCCATGACGGTGATGAAGACCTTGGCGTGGCCCAGGTCGCGGCTGACGTCGACGGCGGTGATGGTCACCAGGCCGACGCGCGGGTCTTTGACTTCACGGCGGATCAGATCGGCCAGCTCGCGCTGCATCTGGTCACCGATACGTTGGGTACGGCTGTATTCTTTTGCCATTTTTGCTACCTGTATCTAAAGCGGCAAACGCCCGACCAGACTGATGCCTGGCCGGGCGCTGCCTTCTGAGGCGCTGCCGACCACTCTAGAGTGGGGCTCGCGCCATGCTCGCCCCTTACAGGGTACGAGCGACCTGGACCTTCTCGAAGACTTCGATCTTGTCGCCGACCTTGACGTCGTTGTAGCTCTTGACGCCGATACCGCACTCCATGCCGTTACGCACTTCGGCAGCGTCGTCCTTGAAGCGACGCAGCGATTCCAGCTCGCCTTCGAAGATCACCACGTCCTCGCGCAGTACGCGGATCGGACGGTTGCGGTACACGGTACCCTCGATGACCATACAGCCAGCGATGGCGCCGAACTTCGGCGAACGGAACACGTCACGCACTTCGGCGACACCCAGGATGTTCTCGCGAACATCGCTGCCGAGCATGCCGGTCAGGGCCTTCTTGACGTCTTCGATGATGTCGTAGATCACGTTGTAGTAACGCATATCCAGACCTTCCTGCTCGACGATCTTGCGCGCGCCAGCATCGGCACGCACGTTGAAGCCGAACAGTACTGCATTCGAAGCCAGTGCCAGGTTGGCGTCGCTCTCGGTGATACCACCGACACCGCCACCGATCACGCGGACCTGCACCTCGTCGTTGCCCAGGCTGCCGAGCGAGCCCTGCAGCGCCTCGAGGGAACCGCGCACGTCGGTCTTGAGGACGATGTTGAGGGTCTTCTTCTCTTCCTGACCCATGGTCTCGAAGATGTTTTCCAGCTTGCCGGCGTGGGCGCGGGCCAGCTTGACTTCGCGGAACTTGCCTTGACGGAACAGTGCCACTTCACGGGCCTTCTTCTCGTCGGCAACTACCGACATTTCGTCACCGGCGTCTGGCGTGCCGTCCAGGCCGAGGATCTCGACCGGGATCGACGGGCCAGCTTCCTTCACAGGCTTGCCGTTCTCGTCGAGCATGGCGCGCACGCGGCCATAGTTGGAGCCGACCAGGACCATGTCGCCCTGGCGCAGGGTACCGTCCTGAACCAGGATGGTAGCCACCGGGCCACGGCCCTTGTCCAGGCGCGATTCGACCACGACACCACGACCAGGAGCGGTCGGGGTAGCGGTGAGTTCGAGGATCTCCGCTTGCAGCAGGACCGCTTCGAGCAGCTCGTCGACACCGGTACCCATCTTCGCCGAGACCTTGACGAACGGCGTGTCACCACCCCAGTCCTCGGAAGTCACGCCTTCGACAGACAGCTCGTTGCGGATGCGATCGAGGTCGGCACCCGGCTTGTCGATCTTGTTCACCGCGACCACCAGCGGAACGCCAGCGGCTTTCGCGTGCTGAACGGCTTCGCGGGTCTGCGGCATCACGCCGTCGTCCGCCGCCACCACCAGGATGACGATGTCGGTAGCCTTGGCACCACGGGCACGCATCTGGGTGAACGCGGCGTGGCCCGGGGTATCCAGGAAGGTGACCATGCCACGGTCGGTTTCGACGTGGTAGGCACCGATGTGCTGGGTAATACCACCGGCTTCGCCTGCGGCAACCTTGGCGCGACGGATGTAGTCGAGCAGCGAGGTCTTGCCGTGGTCGACGTGACCCATGACGGTTACGACCGGCGCGCGGGACTCGATATCGCCTTCGAACTTCAGCGATTCGGCCAGGGAGTCTTCCAGGGCAGTGTCGCTGACCAGGGTGACCTTGTGGCCCAGCTCTTCGGCTACCAGCTGAGCGGTTTCCTGGTCGAGCACCTGGTTGATGGTGACCGGAGTGCCCAGCTTGAACATGAACTTGACGACTTCAGCGCCCTTGACCGACATCTGCTGTGCCAGGTCCGAAACGGTGATGGTCTCGCCGATGGTGACATCGCGAATGACCGGACCGGTCGGGCTCTGGAAGCCATGCTGGTTGCGCTTCTTCATCTTGCTCTTGCCACCGCGGCCACGGCGGAAGCCATCGCTTTCTTCATCGGTGGTGCGAGGGGCGGCACGAGGGGTCGGCGCCTTCTCTTTTTCCTTGACCTTGACCTTGATCGAAACGCGCGGCGCTTCGCCACGGCCAGCACCGCCACGACGATCGTCTTCGCGGGTGCGGCTTTCGTTGCGACGGGTCTCGTCTTTCTTGCGCTCGGCAGCACGGGCAGCGGCGTCTTCGGACACCGGTGCATCGGCCACTACCGGTGCAGGCGCCGGAGCAGCTGCAGCAGGTGCAGGCTCGGACTTGGCAACCGGGGCAGCAGGCGCCTCAGGCGCTGGGCGAGGAGCGGCAGCCGGCTCAGCGCGCTGGCGTGCTTCGGCTTCGACTTTCTCGCGCGCTGCGTTCTCGGCAGCACGGCGCTCTTCCTGCTCGCGCTTCTGCTCGGCCTGGATTTCTTCCGGGCTGCGCTGCACGAACACTTTCTTCTTGCGTACTTCTACGCTGATGCTTTTGCTACCGGCGACACGCAGGGTGCTGGTGGTCTTGCGCTGCAAGGTGATCTTGCGCGGCTCTTCCACTTTGCTCTTGTGGCTGCTCTTCAGATGGGTCAGCAAAACCTGCTTCTCATTGTCGGTCACTACCTGACCGGCGTCGGTGTGCGGCAGACCTGCCTCACGCATCTGCTGCAGCAGGCGCTCTACCGGTGCAGCGACCTCTTGGGCCAATTCTTTCACCGTGACTTGCGTCATGCACTTCTCTCCTCAGGCCGCGCCTAATTACTCGAACCAGTGGGCTCGGGCGGCCATGATCAACTTGCCGGCACGCTCTTCGTCGATACCGTCGATGTCGAGCAGGTCGTCGATCGACTGCTCGGCCAGGTCTTCGCGGTTAACTACGCCGCGCACCGCCAGTTCCGCTGCCAGGTCCTTGTCCATGCCCTCGAGGGAGAGCAGGTCTTCGGCCGGGTGGGCGTCTGCCAGTTTTTCTTCGGTAGCGATGGCCTTGGTCAACAAACGGTCCTTGGCACGAGCACGCAGCTCATTGACGATTTCCTCGTCAAAGCCATCGATGTTGAGCATTTCTTCCAACGGTACGTAGGCAATTTCCTCGAGGCTGGTAAAGCCTTCGTCGACCAGCACCTGTGCCAGCTCTTCGTCGACTTCCAGTTCATCGATGAAATTACGCAGGATGTCGCCTGTCTCAGCTTGTTGCTTGGCCTGGATGTCCTTCTCGGTCATCACGTTCAGGGTCCAGCCAGTCAGCTGACTGGCCAGGCGAACGTTCTGACCGCCACGGCCGATAGCCTGGGCCAGGTTGTCCTCGGCCACGGCGATGTCCATCGCATGGGCATCTTCATCGACGATGATCGCCGCGACCTCGGCCGGCGACATGGCGTTGATGACGAACTGCGCAGGGTTCTCGTCCCACAGGACGATATCCACACGCTCACCACCCAGCTCGCCGGAAACGGCCTGCACGCGCGAACCGCGCATGCCGATGCAGGCGCCTTGCGGGTCGATGCGCTTGTCCTTGGAGCGGACGGCGATCTTGGCGCGCGAACCCGGGTCACGGGACGCTGCCATCACCTCGATCAGGCCCTCGGCGATTTCCGGCACTTCGATGCGGAACAGTTCGATCAGCATCTGCGGTGCGGTACGCGACAGGATCAGCTGCGGGCCACGGTTCTCGGTGCGAATTTCCTTGAGCAGTGCACGCAGGCGCACACCGACACGGAAGGTCTCGCGTGGAATGATGTCTTCGCGGGCCAGCAGGGCCTCGGCGTTGTTGCCCAGGTCGACGATGACGTTGTCGCGGGTGACCTTCTTCACGGTGCCGGAGATGATCTCGCCCACGCGCTCGCGGTAGGCGTCGACCACCTGGGCGCGCTCGGCTTCGCGAACCTTCTGCACGATCACCTGCTTGGCGGTCTGCGCAGCGATGCGGCCGAACTCGATGGACTCGATCTTTTCCTCGATCACGTCACCGACGACAGCTTGCGGGTGCGTGTCCTTGATCTTGTCCAGCCAGGTTTCGATCGCCGGGTCGTCCAGGTCGTTCTCGTCGACCACGGTCCAACGACGGAAGGTCTCGTAGCTACCGGTGTGGCGGTTGATTTCCACACGCAGGTCGACTTCGTCCTCAAAACGTTTCTTGGTCGCAGTGGCCAGAGCCACTTCCAGCGCTTCGAAAATAACGCCGGGCGGTACACCCTTTTCGTTGGATACCGATTCAACAACCAGCAGTACTTCTTTGCTCATCGTACGCCTCGCCTTGCGCAAGCCATTGGGCCAGGAATGTCCGCCGGGCCCGGCACGTCTCAGTCAAAACTGGGAATAATATTGGCCTTGTCGATCGAGTCGATCGGCAACAGGAACTCGTGTTCGTCCACCTGGACCACCACATCCTGCTCCTCCACACCGCGGAGAAGGCCCTGGAAGTTACGACGACCCTCGAAGGGTGTACGCAGCTTGATCTTCACTTGTTCGCCGGCATGCGAGGCAAACTGTTCCAAAGTGAACAGCGGGCGATCCATGCCAGGAGAGGACACCTCGAGGGTATATTCCGAGCTGATCGGATCTTCTACGTCGAGAATGGCACTGGCCTGTCGGCTGACCGCTTCGCAGTCGTCCACCAGAATGCCGCCTTCCTTGTCGATGTAGATACGCAAGACCGAATGCTTGCCCTGGGAGACGTATTCGACCCCCCAGCATTGATAGCCCAGACCCTCGACAACCGGGGCCAACAAGGCCTGCAACTGTTCTAGCTTGCTCGACACCTGAACCCCCTCGTGCATGCTGTGCAAATAAAAAATGGGCGAAGCGCCCATCCCTGAAAGCGCCGTTGAACAACGACGCGAAGAACTGTTCAGCTAGCAAAAAGCCCCTGAAAAGGGGCTCCGCTGAAGCTGGTTGCGGGGGCTGGATTTGAACCAACGACCTTCGGGTTATGAGCCCGACGAGCTACCAAGCTGCTCCACCCCGCGACAAAGCTGGGGCGAAAGTATAAGACCGAACCCGCTAAAGGGTCAATCCGACCTCCACCTACAAGAAAGCCCGCTCAAAGCGGGCTCTCATGCTTCAATTGGTACCGAGAAGGGGACTCGAACCCCTACACCCTATGGGCACAACCACCTCAAGGTTGCGTGTCTACCAATTCCACCACCTCGGCAATATTACTTCTTGAAACCCGTTACTTCTGCTCTGGTGCCGCGGGAGGTACATCACCTGGTTGGGTGGTTTCACTCTTTTGGCCTTCGAGCACCGGTACATCATCACTTACTGCCGGCTTCTGCTCTTTGACTTCCAATACTGCTGGATCTGGCAGACCTGCTTGGCCAAGCTGTTGAGCTTGTTCCTTAGCAAAGTATCCTAACCCAAGAGCAGTTAAGAAGAAAGTGGCAGCGAGTATAGCAGTAACTTTACTCAAAAAGGTAGCGGAACCTTGGCTTCCGAACACAGTATTTGAAGCCCCTGCGCCGAAAGATGCACCTGCTTCCGCACCCTTACCCTGTTGCAGCAGCACCATTACGACCAGCGCCAACGCAGCCAACAGATGAAAAACAACTACGACTGTTTCCAGCATTTGATCAGTTTCCTGCGGCGCGACAAATTGCACCGAATTCGTCTGCGTTCAGGGACGCTCCACCAATGAGCCCCCCATCGATATCCGGCATGCCGAACAGTTCGGCCGCATTGGCCGCCTTCACGCTGCCGCCGTAGAGAAGCTGCACTTTACAGGCAACTTCGGCGTCCTGCGCCGCCAGCTGAGCACGGATGGCTGCATGCACATCCTGAGCTTGCTGAGGCGAGGCCGTCAAACCCGTACCAATGGCCCAAACAGGCTCATAGGCAATTACTGCGTTGGCAAAAGCTGCAACACCGAACGCGTCGATGATGCTGCTCAGTTGACGCCCAACAACTTCAAGCGTCTTGCCAGCCTCGCGCTCTTCGAGGGTTTCCCCTACACACAACACGGGCTTCAAACCACTTGCCTGGGCAGCTGCAAACTTACGATTAAGCACTTCATCGCTTTCACCCATAATCTGGCGACGCTCGGAGTGCCCAATCAACACCAACTTGCAACCTGCTTCAGCCAACTGAGCCGGCGATACTTCACCGGTCAGTGCGCCCTGTTCGGGCTGTACTGCAGAATTCTGTGCGCCGACGGTAATACCCTTCCCTTCCAGACCATCAATCACCTGATTGATAAACAGGAACGGCGGAAATACCGCGACTTCAACTTCGCGCGGAAGGGCCAGATTACTCAGGCCCAAGGTCAGCTCAGCGACGCTGGCGCGGGTACCGTGCATCTTCCAGTTACCAGCTACCATGGGGCGACGCATGCTTTACCTCGTCGGTCAAAGTGGGCGCAGATCTTACCCAACCAGAACTGCGCTGGCAAGCGTCTTTCAGGCACAAACTTCGGCGACCAGCTTGGCCAGGGCTTCGGCATGGCCGCGCACCTGGTTTTCGTCATCGCCCTCGACCATAACGCGCACCAGCGGCTCGGTGCCGGACTTGCGCAACAGCACACGGCCACGGCCCGCCATCGCTTCAGTGACCTTGGCACTGGCTTCCTGAACCGCGGGGTTTTCCAGCGGGTCAGTCTTGCCGGCAGCAAAACGCACGTTGATCAGCACCTGAGGGCACTTGCGGATGGCCTGGCGCGCCTGGGCCAGGGTTTCGCCCCGGCGCTTGAGCGCCATCAGCACCTGCAAGGCCGCGATGATCGCATCACCGGTAGTGGTGTGATTGCAGCACACGACGTGCCCGGAGTTCTCACCACCAACCAGCCAATCGCGCTCGAGCAGTTCGGCCATGACATAGCGGTCACCGACCTTCGCGCGGGCGAACGGAATACCCAGCTCCTGCAACGCCAACTCCAGCCCCAGGTTGCTCATCAGGGTGCCGACTACGCCGCCCTGCAGCTTGCCACGCTCCTGCATGTCACGGGCGATGATGAACAACAGTTCGTCACCGTCGACGATCGCGCCAGTGTGATCGACCATCAGCACGCGATCGCCGTCACCATCGAAGGCGATGCCCAGGTCGGCATGCCCGACCAGCACCGCCGCCTGCAACGATTCGATATGGGTCGAACCACAGCCTTCGTTGATGTTCAGGCCGTCAGGCTGCGCGTGCAGCACCGTGACGTCGGCGCCCAACTCGCGGAACACGCTTGGCGCCACCTTGTAGGTCGCACCATGGGCGCAGTCGATGACCAGCTTCAGGCCAGCGAAATCGGTGCTGCTGGGCACACTGCTCTTGCAGAACTCAATGTAACGCCCGGCCGCATCGTTGATGCGCGACACCTTGCCCAGCTTGCTCGACTCGACCACGCTCATCGGCTGGTCGAGCAGCTCTTCGATCATCAGCTCGATTTCGTCGGGCAGCTTGGTGCCGGTGCCGGAGAAGAACTTGATGCCATTGTCGTCATGGGGGTTGTGCGAGGCACTGATGACGATGCCCGCTTCGGCGTGGAAGGTGCGGGTCAGGTAGGCGATGGCCGGGGTCGGCATAGGGCCGAGCAGCATCACGTCGGCGCCGGCCGCGGACAAGCCGGCCTCCAGCGCAGATTCGAACATGTAGCCGGAAATACGGGTGTCCTTGCCGACCAGCACGCGGCAGTTGCCGGCCTTGCGGAAGGCCATGCCCGCTGCCCAGCCGAGCTTGAGCATGAAGTCAGGGGTGATGGGGTATTCGCCGACGCGGCCACGGATACCATCGGTACCAAAGTATTTTCTGCTCATAAGTGCTCCAAAGATTCTTATTCGGCGTTCTGTACCGCAGCGATCATGCGCACCACATCGGCAGTTTCAGCCACATCGTGCACGCGCAGGATGCTCGCGCCCTTGGTCATGGCCAGGGCCGCCAATGCGAGGCTGCCATACAGGCGCTCGCCGACCGGACGATCCAGCGTCTGGCCGATCATGCTCTTGCGCGAGACGCCCACCAACAGGGGCCGCCCCAGGCGGTAGAGTGTTTCCATGTGTTTGAACAAGCTCAGGTTATGCGCCAGGTTCTTGGCAAAACCGAAGCCCGGATCGAGGATGATCCGCTCAGCACCGATACCGACTGCCGCGCAGGCAGCCATGCGTTGCTCCAGATAACGCGTCACCTCGGCAGTCACGTCCTGGTAGCTGGGGCTGTCCTGCATGTTACCCGGCTCACCGCGCATGTGCATCAGGCACACCGGAAGACCCGTGTCGGCAGCGGCATCCAGGGCACCATCGCGCTCCAGCGCGCGCACATCATTGATCAGGCCAGCGCCCAGGCGGGCAGCCTCGCGCATCACGGCAGGCGTGGAGGTATCGACCGAGATGACCACATCGAGCCGCTCGTTGAGCGCCTCGACGATCGGCGCCACCCGCTCGAGCTCCTCGATCGGCGAGACCGTCCGGGCCCCCGGGCGCGTGGACTCGCCACCGACGTCGATCAGCGTGGCGCCCGCCGCGACCATCGCCTCGGCATGACGCAACGCCGCGTCGCGCTGGCTGAAGCGCCCGCCGTCGGAGAAGGAGTCGGGGGTGACGTTCAAGATACCCATGACATGGGTACGGGACAAATCAAGAACCCGGTTGCCGCAAGGTAACCGGGTCGGGTACAGCTGTGAGGTCATAGAAACCCTTAGTGTTGAGCCGCAGGCCCGCCGATCGGCGACTCCGGGCGATCGCCCTGGGAAGCCTGATTGCCGGAGGTGCCGGAGTCGTTGTCCCAGTCACGGGGCTCACGCGGCTCGCGGCCAGCCATGATGTCGTCGATCTGGTCGGCATCGATGGTTTCGTACTTCATCAAGGCTTCGGCCATGGCATCGAGCTTGTCACGGTTGTCGGTGAGGATCTGCTTGGCCGTGGCGTAGCACTGATCGATGATGCTGCGCACCTCGGAGTCGATCAGCTTGGCAGTCTCGCCGGAAACGCTGGAGTGCTGGCTGCCAGCGCTGCGACCGAGGAACACCTCGCCCTCTTCTTCGGCGTACATCAGCGGGCCGAGCTTCTCGGACAGGCCCCACTTGGTGACCATGTTCCGCGCGATCTGGCTGGCACGCATGATGTCGTTCGAAGCGCCGGTGGTGACGCCATCGAAGCCCAGGGTCATTTCTTCAGCGATGCGGCCGCCGTACAGCGAACAGATCTGGCTGATCAGCGCGCGCTTGGACAGGCTGTAGCGGTCTTCCTCGGGCAGGAACATGGTGACACCCAGCGCACGACCGCGCGGAATGATCGACACCTTGTAGACCGGATCGTGCTCGGGCACCACACGACCGACGATAGCGTGACCTGCCTCGTGGTAAGCGGTGTTCTGCTTTTCCTTCTCGGACATGACCATGGTCTTGCGCTCGGCGCCCATCATGATCTTGTCCTTGGCCAGTTCGAACTCCTTCATTTCGACCAGGCGCTTGCTGGAACGCGCAGCGAACAGCGACGCCTCGTTGACCAGGTTGGCCAGGTCGGCGCCGGAGAAGCCAGGGGTACCACGTGCAATGACCGCCGGGTTGACGTTCTCGCCAATCGGCACCTTGCGCATGTGCACCTTGAGGATCTGTTCGCGACCGCGGATATCCGGCAGGCCCACCACCACTTGGCGGTCGAAACGACCAGGACGCAGCAGAGCCGGGTCGAGCACGTCAGGGCGGTTGGTTGCGGCGATGACAATGATGCCATCGTTCATTTCGAAGCCGTCCATCTCGACCAGCAACTGGTTGAGGGTTTGCTCGCGCTCGTCGTGACCGCCGCCCATGCCGGCGCCACGGTGGCGACCGACGGCGTCGATTTCGTCGATGAAGATGATGCAGGGAGCGTGCTTCTTGGCCTGCTCGAACATGTCGCGAACACGGCTGGCACCGACACCGACGAACATTTCGACGAAGTCGGAACCGGAGATGGTGAAGAACGGCACTTTCGCTTCGCCAGCGATGGCCTTGGCCAGCAGGGTCTTACCGGTACCGGGCGGGCCAACCATCAGCACGCCGCGCGGGATACGACCGCCCAGGCGCTGGAACTTGCCCGGATCGCGCAGGAACTCGACCAGCTCGCCGACTTCTTCCTTGGCTTCGTCGCAGCCTGCGACGTCGGCCAGGGTGGTCTTGACCTGATCTTCGGACAGCAGGCGCCCCTTGCACTTGCCGAAGCTCATCGGCCCGCCCTTGCCGCCCGCACCGCCTTGCATCTGGCGCATGAAGAACATGAACACGGCAATGATCACGAGGATCGGGAAGCTCGCGACCAGCAGCTGGGTCCAGATGCTCTGCTGCTCAGGCTGCTTGCCCTCGACAACGACATTGTTGTTGACCAGGTCGCCGATCAGGCCATTGTCGGCAATGGCCGGACGAACGGTCTTGAAGTTGTCGCCATCGGTGCGCTTGCCGGTAATGACGGCGCCGTCGACAGTCACGCGCTCGACCTTACCGTCCTTGACCTGCTGGATGAAGTCGGAATAGTTGAGGGTCTGTGGCTCGTTAGGGCTGGAGAAGTTGTTCATCACCGTCACCAGGACGGCTGCGATGATCAACCACAGGATCAGATTCTTTGCCATGTCGTTCAATTAGCTACCCTCTGAGGCCGGCGCACGACGCAGCCGTGCCTCGCATGATATTCATCGCCCTAACTTACTACATTACCTACGCAACCGCAGGCACCGTCTGTAACCCTTTGTGAAACTTAGACTACACGAAGATCGGACGATCCCGACGCGGCGGCCGATTGGAAATAACTATCGGCCACCCCGCAAATACCCGCTCACTCGCCTTTGAAACCCCTGGCCAGCAGGTACTGTTCACGCGAGCGATCCCGCGAGGACGACGGTTTGCGCATCTGCACCTTGTCGAACTTGCTGCGCACGTCCTTGAGGTACACGTCAAACCCTTCGCCCTGGAAAATCTTGATCAAAAAATCACCACCAGGACGTAGTACACGGGTCGCCAGGTCCAGCGCCAGCTCGCAAAGGAACATGGCGCGCGGCATATCCACCGCAGGGGTACCACTCATATTGGGGGCCATGTCGGAAATCACAAGGTCCACGTGCGAATCGCCGACGGCCTGGAGGATCTGCGCCAGCACTTCGTCCTGGGTAAAGTCACCCTGGATGAAGGTAACGTCGGGGATCGTGTCCATTTCCAGGATGTCCGAGGCGATCAAGCGCCCCTGCCCGCCGATCAGACGACTGGTCACCTGCGACCAGCCGCCCGGGGCCGCGCCCAGGTCGATCACGCTCATGCCAGGGCGGATGAGCTTGTCCTTCTCCTGGATCTCCAGCAGCTTGTAGCTCGCACGCGAGCGGTAGCCATCCTTCTGCGCCTGTTTGACGAAGGGGTCGTTGAAATGCTCTCTCAGCCAGTTATGGCTGCTTTTGGAACGCTGCGCCACGGGGCACCTCGATGATAAGCGTCGTGATTGACTGGGCGGACCACGGGCCCTCGGGTAAAATGGCCGCCAATTTTACAGAATCAGACGAAAAGGGTCAGATTATGCCGCTCAATAACGAGCAGAAGAAGCAATACAAGTCGATTGGTCATGACCTGAAACCGGTCTTGATCGTCGCCGGCAACGGTTTGAACGAAGGCGTGATCGCCGAGCTGGAACGCGCACTGGCCGACCATGAACTGATCAAGGTCGAAATTCGCTCCGAAGACCGCGAAGAACGCGCCGCCGCCATCGCCGAGCTGTGCAAGGTCGGCCGCGCCGAGCTGGTACAGACCATCGGCAAGAAAGCCCTGATCTACCGCAAGAACCCACAGCCGAACAAGCAACTGTCCAACATCCACCGTTACAAGTGACGGTGGCTCCGGTCAGTGGCGCGCCTTGCGTGCCCTGACCGGGACCGGCTGGGCCACCAGCACGATGCCGGAAAAGCCTAGCACCAGGAAACAGAACATCTGCCAGCGCTCACCTACCGAAATGCCATAGCGCAACGTGTAGTAGCTGACACAGGCCGCCAGGCCGAGCAACAGCATCTGGCCACGGAATTGCTGCCACCAGGCCGAAACGCCATCCACCCTCGCCAACACTGCCAGCTGGGTCAACAGCCCAAGCAGCGCCACGCCCATCAACCAGCGGTCGATCTGCGCGGCAATGTCCTGCACCAGCAAAGGCGCGAGCCCGCTGACTTTGAGCGCCGGCACCAAGCCCACATGGAACACCCAAAGGCCCCCGACCCAGAATACCTGGGCCAGCTGCCAGAAGATCCCCTCGAGGGATGGCGCCCGTAGGCGCCGGTCAGATGTGCTTGACTTCGACAATCTCGTACTCGACCGTGCCGCTTGGTGTCTTGACGACAACCGTATCACCTTCTTCCTTGCCGATGATGGCACGGGCAATCGGCGCACCGGCCGAGAGCTTGCCCTTCTTGATGTCGGCCTCGTCCTCGCCGACGATCTGGTAGGTCACCTGATCGCCGGTCTCGGTGTTTTCCAGGTCCACGGTGGTGCCGAAGATCACCTTGCCGGTGTGGGCGATGGTAGTGACGTCGATCACCACCGAGTTCTGCAGGCGGCCTTCGATATCACGGATACGCGCCTCGACCATGCCCTGCTCTTCGCGGGCGGCATGGTATTCGGCGTTTTCCTTGAGGTCACCCAGCTCACGGGCTTCACCGATCGCCTGGCTCAGGCGCGGGCGCTCGGTCTTGCTCAGGAACAGGTGCTCCTCTTCCAGGGCGCGAGCGCCCTGGACGGTCATCGGGTACTTGGTAATGCTCATGCTTTCAGTCCTGCATGCAGATCCTGCAAGCGGCGAACGGTCTTCTCGGGACCGAATTTCAACGCTTCGCAGATGGCTTCACCGGCCGCAATGGTGGTTGTGCAGTAGATCTTGTGCTGCAGCGCATTGCGACGAATCGAGTAGGAGTCGGCAATCGACTGGCGGCCTTCGGTGGTGTTGATGATCAACGACACCTCGTCGTTCTTGATCATGTCGACCACGTGCGGACGACCTTCGGTCACCTTGTTCACGCGACGCACTTTCAGGCCAGCCGCTTCGATGACCTTGGCGGTACCGGCGGTGGCGACCACTTCGAAGCCCAGGGCGATCAGATCGCGGGCCACGCCAGCCACTTGTGGCTTGTCGTCGTCGCGCACGCTGATGAATGCGGTACCGCCAGTCGGCAGCACTTCGCTGGCGCCCATCTGGGCCTTGGCGAAGGCTTCACCGAAGCTGTCGCCCACGCCCATCACTTCACCGGTGGATTTCATCTCAGGGCCGAGGATCGGGTCAACCCCTGGGAACTTGGCGAACGGGAAGACGGCTTCCTTGACGCTGTAGAAGTTCGGGATGATTTCCTGGGTGAAACCCAGTTCCTTGAGCGATTTGCCGGCCATGACACGGGCCGCGATCATCGCCAGGGAAGTGCCGATGCACTTGGAGACGAACGGCACGGTACGGGAGGCGCGCGGGTTGACCTCGATCACGTAGATCTTGTCGCCCTGCAGGGCCAGCTGCACGTTCATCAGGCCGACAACGCCCAGCTCCAGGGCCATTTTCTTGACCTGTACGCGGACTTCATCCTGCACTTCCTTGCTCAGCGAGTAAGGTGGCAGCGAGCACGCCGAGTCGCCGGAGTGAACACCGGCTTGCTCGATATGCTGCATGATCGCGCCGATCACCACGTCGGTGCCGTCGCTGACCGCATCCACGTCCATCTCGATGGCGCAGTTGAGGAAGTGGTCGAGCAGCACAGGGCTGTCGTTGGACACCTGCACCGCTTCACGCAGGTAGCGCTTGAGTTCGTCCAGCTCGTAGACGATTTCCATGGCGCGACCACCCAGTACGTACGACGGGCGCACGACCAGTGGGTAGCCAATGCCGCCAGCGGCGTTGATCGCCTCTTCTTCGCTGCGCACGGTCGCGTTTGGCGGCTGCAGCAGGTTCAGACGCTGGACCATCTGCTGGAAGCGCTCGCGGTCTTCGGCGCGGTCGATGGCGTCAGGGCTGGTGCCGATGATCGGTACACCGGCTTCTTCCAGGGCGCGCGCCAGTTTCAGCGGGGTCTGGCCGCCGTAGTGGACGATGACGCCCTTAGGCTTCTCGACGCGGCAGACTTCCAGCACGTCTTCCAGGGTCAGTGGTTCGAAGTACAGGCGGTCAGAGGTGTCGTAGTCGGTGGAGACGGTTTCCGGGTTGCAGTTGACCATGATGGTCTCGTACCCGTCTTCACGCAGCGCAAGGGCCGCGTGCACGCAGCAGTAGTCGAACTCGATACCTTGGCCGATACGGTTCGGGCCGCCACCCAGGATCATGATCTTGTCGCGGGTCGACGGGTTGGCCTCGCACTCTTCCTCGTAGGTGGAGTACAGGTAGGCGGTGTCGGTGGCGAACTCGGCGGCGCAGGTGTCGACGCGCTTGTAGACCGGGAACACTTCCAGCTTGTGGCGGTGGCGACGCAGGTTCTTGTCGGTGATGCCGAGCAGCTTGGCCAGGCGCTGGTCCGAGAAGCCTTTGCGCTTGAGGCGCAGCATGTAGTCCTTGTCGATCGCCGACAGGGCCAGGGTCTTGACCTTCTCTTCTTCCTTGATCAGGTCTTCCATCTGCACCAGGAACCACAGGTCGATGCCGGTGAGTTCGAAGATTTCCTCGATGGTCATGCCGGCACGCATGGCGTCGGCCACGTACCAGATACGCTCGGCGCCCGGTACGGTCAGCTCGCGCTTGAGGGTGCTCATGGCATCGGCGCTGGCCAGGTCGACTTTAGGGTCGAGGCCGCAGGCGCCAACTTCCAGGCCGCGCAGGGCTTTCTGCAGGGATTCCTGGAAGGTACGGCCGATGGCCATGACTTCACCCACGGATTTCATCTGGGTGGTCAGGCGGGCGTCGGCTTTCGGGAATTTCTCGAAGGCGAAGCGCGGCAGCTTGGTGACGACGTAGTCGATCGACGGCTCGAAGGACGCCGGGGTGCGACCGCCGGTGATGTCGTTCTGCAGCTCATCCAGGGTGTAGCCGACAGCCAGCTTGGCGGCGATCTTCGCGATCGGGAAGCCGGTGGCTTTCGAAGCCAGGGCAGACGAACGCGAAACGCGCGGGTTCATCTCGATCACGACCATGCGGCCAGTGTTCGGGCAGATACCGAACTGCACGTTGGAGCCGCCGGTTTCCACACCGATTTCACGCAGCACCGCCAGCGAGGCGTTGCGCATGATCTGGTATTCCTTGTCGGTCAGGGTCTGTGCCGGTGCAACGGTGATCGAGTCACCGGTGTGCACGCCCATCGGGTCGAAGTTCTCGATGGAGCACACGATGATGCAGTTGTCCTTCTTGTCGCGGACCACCTCCATCTCGTATTCCTTCCAGCCGATCAGCGATTCGTCGATCAGCAGTTCCTTGGTCGGCGACAGGTCCAGGCCACGGGCGCAGATTTCTTCGAACTCTTCACGGTTGTAAGCGATGCCACCACCGGTGCCGCCCATGGTGAAGGACGGACGGATGATGCACGGGAAGCCGAGCTTCTCGAGCACCGCGTTGGCCTCTTCCATGCTGTGGGCGATACCCGAGCGCGGGCATTCCAGGCCGATGTCCTTCATGGCCTTGTCGAAGCGCGAACGGTCTTCGGCCTTGTCGATGGTGTCGGCGTTGGCGCCGATCATTTCCACGCCGAACTTCTCCAGCACGCCGTGGCGCTCGAGGTCCAGGGCGCAGTTCAGTGCGGTCTGGCCGCCCATGGTCGGCAGCAGCGCGTCAGGGCGCTCTTTCTCGATGATCTTGGCCACCGATTGCCACTTGATCGGCTCGATGTAGGTGGCGTCGGCCATGGCCGGGTCGGTCATGATGGTGGCCGGGTTGGAGTTCACCAGGATGACGCGGAAACCTTCCTCGCGCAGGGCTTTGCAGGCCTGGGCGCCGGAGTAGTCGAATTCGCAGGCCTGGCCGATCACGATCGGGCCAGCGCCGAGAATCAGGATGCTTTTGATGTCTGTACGTTTTGGCATGGTTGTCACTCAAATCCGCGGGTCAGTCGGCAAGCCGTCTTGAACAATCTGGGTCAGGCACTTCCGGACGCGGCGCAGGCCGGTCCGGGGCCGTGATGCAAAATGCTCAGCGGCGCTTGGCCATGGCATCGATGAAACGATCGAACAGTGGCGCGACGTCGGTCGGGCCTGGGCTCGCTTCAGGGTGGCCCTGGAAGCTGAACGCGCTCTTGTCGGTGCGCTCGATACCCTGCAGGGTGCCGTCGAACAGCGACTTGTGGATGGCGCGGACATTGCCCGGCAGCGTAGCTTCGTCTACCGCGAAACCGTGGTTCTGGCTAGTGATCATGACCACGCCGGTGTCCAGGTCCTGGACCGGGTGGTTGGCACCGTGGTGGCCGTGGCCCATTTTCACGGTCTTGGCGCCGGAAGCCAGGGCCAGCAGCTGGTGGCCGAGGCAGATGCCGAACACCGGGATCTCGGTCTCGAGCACTTCCTTGATCGCCTGGATCGCGTAGTCGCAAGGCTCCGGATCGCCAGGGCCGTTGGACAGGAACACGCCATCAGGGTTGAGCGCCAGCACTTCGCTGGCTGGGGTCTGGGCTGGAACCACGGTGACGCGGCAGCCGCGGGCGACCAGCATGCGCAGGATGTTCAGCTTGACGCCGTAGTCGAAGGCCACGACGTGGTAAGGCAGGTCGGCAGCGTCGATAGTCGGGTGGCTGTCGGTTTTCAGCTCCCACACGCTGGAGCGCCACTCGTAGCGCTCCTTGGTGCTGACTTCCTTGGCCAGGTCCATGCCCTTCAGGCCCGGGAAAGCGCGGGCAGCGGCGATGGCGGCTTCTTCGCTGATGTCGTCGCCGGCCAGGATGCAGCCGTTCTGAGCGCCTTTCTCACGCAGGATGCGGGTCAGGCGACGGGTGTCGATACCGGCGATGGCCACGACATTGTTGGCCTTGAGGTATTCAGGCAGCGATTGGGTGTTGCGCCAGTTGCTGGCCAGCAGCGGCAGGTCACGAATCACCAGGCCCGCGGACCATACGCGGTTGGACTCGGCGTCTTCGGCGGTGGTGCCGGTGTTGCCGATGTGCGGGTAGGTCAGGGTAACGATTTGCTGGGCGTAGGAAGGGTCTGTGAGGATTTCCTGGTAGCCGGTCATTGCTGTGTTGAACACGACCTCACCAACGGTTTGACCGTCGGCTCCAATGGCTTCACCGCGAAAAATGCTGCCATCGGCAAGGGCGAGTATGGCTGGCTTAGTCAAGAGACCTCCCGTAATTCAAGCCTGAAAGGGCGATCGCAGGTTGCAAAAAAGCGGAGTGCCGTTTGGAAAACGTCACCCCGCTTTTATGTGCTGAATTCAATTCACTGCGCGCTTTTAGTGGATACACTAAAGCTGTAGTTTACAGAAAAGTGTGGTTTTGGTCTACCGCATATGTGTCTCTAAAACACAGCTTTGCGACAACCCAGGATCAGCGGTGCGCCCTTCGCGGGTAAACCCGCGAAGAAACCAACACCGATCAAACGATCAACGCAGCTCCAGCACGTCCTGCATGTCATACAGCCCAGGCTCGCGGCCATCCAGCCACAGCGCAGCACGCACCGCGCCCTTGGCGAAGGTCATGCGGCTCGAAGCCTTGTGGGTGATCTCCACGCGCTCGCCGTCAGCGGCGAACAGCACGGTGTGATCACCGACCACATCACCCGCACGCACAGTGGCAAAACCGATGGTCTGGCGATCACGCGCGCCGGTCTGGCCTTCGCGACCATAAACAGCCACTTCCTGCAAATCGCGACCCAGCGCCTTGGCCACCACCTCACCCATGCGCAGCGCCGTGCCCGACGGGGCATCGACCTTGTGCCGGTGATGCGCCTCGATGATCTCGATGTCCACATCGTCACCCAACACGCGGGCGGCGGTATCCAACAGCTTCAGGCACAGGTTGACGCCAACGCTGAAGTTGGCGGCGAAGACGATCGGAATCTCCTTGCCCGCCTCCTCCAGCAACAGCTTCTCTTCCGGCGTGAACCCCGTGGTGCCGATGACCATGGCCTTGCCCGCCTTGCGGCAGAACGCCAGGTTCTTCAGGGTCACCGAAGGGTGGGTGAAGTCGATCAGCACGTCGAACTCGTCGGCGACCTTGTTCAGGTCATCGCGAATCGGCACACCAATGCGCCCCAACGCCGCCAGCTCACCGGCGTCAGCACCGACCAGCGAGCTGTCGGGGCGGTCGATCGCTGCCGTCAGGCCTGCCTGAGGGGCTTGTTGCTGCACGGCCTCGATGAGGGTCTTGCCCATCCGCCCTGCCGCACCCATTACCGCAATACGTCGCATAGCCTGTTCCTTGTCAGAGGTCGCCGAAGAAGCGCTTCATGCCGTCGAACCAGCCAGTGGCCTTGGGCGAGTGGGATTTGTCGCCTTCGAGCGAATCACGCAGTTCCTCGAGCAGCTCGCGCTGGCGACGGCTGAGGTTGACCGGGGTTTCCACCGCTACACGGCACAGCAGATCGCCGGCCCCGCCACCACGCACTGGCGCCACGCCCTTACCACGCAGACGGAACTGCTTGCCGGTCTGGGTGCCTTCGGGAATCTTCAGCTTGACCCGACCGTCGAGGGTCGGCACTTCCAACTCGCCACCCAGGGCTGCGTCGGTGTAGCTGATCGGCACTTCGCAATAGAGGTGCTTGCCATCACGCTGGAAGATCTCGTGCTCACGCACGCTGATCACCACATACAGGTCGCCGGTCGGGCCACCATGGGCACCGGCCTCGCCTTCGCCGGAAAGACGAATGCGGTCGCCAGTGTCGACACCCGCCGGCACCTTGACCGACAGGGTCTTGTATTCCTCGACACGGCCTTCGCCGTGGCAGGAGGTGCAAGGGTCGGTGATGATCTTGCCCTGGCCATGGCAGCGCGGGCAGGTTTGCTGCACGGCGAAGAAGCCCTGCTGCATGCGCACCTGGCCAATGCCGCCGCAGGTTGGGCACGTCGACGGGGTCGAGCCCTTCTTCGCACCGCTGCCGTCGCATGGCTTGCAGTTGACCAGCGTCGGCACGCGGATGTTGGCGGTCGTGCCACGCACGGCTTCTTCGAGGTTCAGCTCAAGCGTATAGCGCAGGTCGCTGCCACGCTGGGCACCACCGCGTGCACCGCCACGGCCACCGCCGAAGAAATCGCTGAATACATCACCGAAGATGTCGGAGAAGTTGGCGCCGCCGAAGCCGGCACCACCGCCACCCATGCTTGGGTCGACGCCGGCGTGGCCATACTGGTCGTAAGCGGCGCGCTTACTGGCATCGGAAAGCACTTCATAGGCCTCGTTGGCCTCCTTGAATTGCTCTTCCGACTCTTTGTCACCCGGGTTACGGTCCGGGTGGTACTTCATCGCCAGGCGGCGATAAGCCTTCTTGAGGTCGCCTTCGCTGGCGCCGCGTTCGACACCCAGGACCTCATAAAAATCACGCTTTGCCATAGGTCATTTGCACTCTTGGGGGCTTTCGGCATCTGTTCGCCGTGCCTTAAGCACCTGCCGCCACACACGCAATGCGCCCTGACAGATGCTGGAAATAATTCTCGTGTTCCAGACACGCCAACGCGGGAGCAAGCCCCCGCGCGGCGACATCCTACCAGTTCAGCGCCGATTGACGCTGAACCGGGCGACAACAGGCAGAAATTACTGCTTATTGTTGTCTTTCACTTCTTCGAACTCGGCGTCGACCACGTCGTCGTGCTTGGCTTCAGGCTCGGCTTGCTGCTGGGCGCCGCCCTGCGGCTGCTGGGCCTGCTGCTCGGCATACATCTTCTGGGCAACCGGCGCGGAAACCTTGGACAGCTCCTCGACCTTGGCATCGATGGCAGCCTTGTCGTCGCCTTTCAGGGCGCCTTCCAGGGCAACTACAGCGGCTTCGATTGCTGCTTTCTCTTCGGCAGTGGCCTTGTCGCCAGCGTCGACGACCATCTTGCGGGTCGAGTGCACCAGCGCGTCGCCCTGGTTGCGGGCAGCGGCCAGCTCTTCGAACTTGCGGTCTTCCTCGGCATTGGCCTCGGCGTCACGCACCATACGCTCGACTTCTTCATCGGACAGGCCGGAGTTGGCCTTGATCACGATCGACTGAGCCTTGCCGGTGGCCTTGTCTTTCGCACCAACGTGCAGAATGCCGTTGGCGTCGATGTCGAAGGTCACTTCGATTTGCGGCATGCCACGCGGTGCTGGCGGAATGTCAGCCAGGTCGAACTTGCCCAGCGACTTGTTCTGCGAAGCTTGCTTGCGCTCACCTTGCAGCACGTGGATGGTCACGGCGCTCTGGTTGTCGTCGGCAGTGGAGAACACCTGCGACTTCTTGGTCGGGATGGTACGGCCGGTCGGCGTTACGCAGCGATATCCGGCGCGCTGATCGTGGTGCCCATCGCGCTGTTTCTCTGGATGGTTCCCCCGGCAGGCG
>NZ_JBNNVR010000077.1:0-26105 GCF_050280645.1 Pseudomonas sp. NPDC089554 | reverse complement strand
GTCGCGGTGGATCTGCGCGTACAGCGGCAGGTCGGGGGCGAAGCGGTGCTCCCAGTCGGGGCGACAGACGAGTCCGTCTTACTGCTTGGCGGCAGCCAGCTGAGCAGCCACTTCTTCAGCGAAGTTGTCGACTGGCTTCTCGATGCCTTCGCCTACTTTGAAGTAGGTGAAGGAAACGATTTCAGCACCGGCCTTCTTGGCCAGATCGCCGACCTTGATCTCCGGGTTCATGACGAAAGCTTGCTCTTTCAGCGTGGCTTCGGCTTTGAACTTGGTGATACGGCCGTTGATCATGTTCTCGACGATGTTTTCCGGCTTGCCGGCGATCTTGTCGGCGTTCAGCTGCAGGAAGACACCTTTCTCGCGCTCGATGGCCTCGGCGGAGATTTCCGACGAATCCAGGAACTCTGGGTTCGAAGCGGCAACGTGCATGGCGATGTTCTTGGCCAGTTCGACGTCACCGCCTTTGAGGACAACAGCGACACCGATCTTGTTGCCGTGCAGGTAAGCACCGACAACGTCACCTTCAACGCGCACCAGGCGACGGATGTTGACGTTCTCGCCAACCTTGGCAACCAGGGCTTCGCGAGCGGCTTCGCGGGAAGCGATCAGCGGCGCGGCGTCGGTCAGCTTCTGGGCGAAGGCCTCTTCGATGCTCTCGGCAACGAAGTTCTTGAAGTCGTCTTGCAGGGCCAGGAAGTCGGTCTGCGAGTTCACTTCCAGCAGAACGGCCGATTTGCCGTCGGCCTTGACGGCGATAGCGCCTTCAGCTGCGACGTTGCCAGCCTTCTTGGCGGCCTTGATGGCGCCGGAAGCACGCATGTCGTCAATGGCTTTTTCGATGTCGCCGCCGGCCTTTTCCAGGGCCTTTTTGCAATCCATCATGCCTTCGCCAGTACGCTCGCGCAGTTCTTTGACCAGCGCTGCAGTAATTGCTGCCATTTCAAAATCCTCTTGGAAAGTTTTTCAACCATTCCACCCGCTCGTGACGGGCGTTCAATTCTGGAAACCCACTGTCTTGCTGCCTGCGTGACACATGATGCGGCGGTACTGCTGACAGGAGGATTTCAGGTGGCAAAAAGGGGGCCTAGCCCCCTTTTTGCGTGCCAAGTAGACGCCAGGCGTCAATTACTCGGCAGCAGGTGCAGCCGCTTCTTCAACGTAGACTTCGGTGCCGCCGGCAACATTGTTGCGGCCGCGGATGATGGCGTCAGCCATCGAAGTCATGTACAGCTCGATGGCGCGGATGGCGTCGTCGTTACCTGGGATGATGTAGTCAACACCCTCTGGGCTGCTGTTGGTATCGACAACGCCGATAACCGGAATGCCCAGCTTGTTGGCTTCGGTGATCGCGATGCGCTCGTGATCGACGTCGATGACGAACAGGGCATCAGGCAGACCGCCCATGTCCTTGATACCACCCAGGCTGCGGTCCAGCTTTTCCAGATCGCGCGAGCGCATCAGGGCTTCTTTCTTGGTCAGCTTGGCGAAGGTGCCATCTTCGGCCTGGGTTTCCAGGTCGCGCAGACGCTTGATCGAAGCACGGATGGTCTTGTAGTTGGTCAGCATGCCGCCCAACCAGCGGTGGTCAACGTATGGCGAACCGGCACGAGCAGCTTGCTCGGCGACGATCTTGCCGGCGGAACGCTTGGTGCCGACGAACATGATCTTGTTCTTGCCCTGGGCCAGACGCTCTACGAAAGCCAGAGCTTCGTTGAACATTGGCAGGGTTTTTTCCAGGTTGATGATGTGAATCTTGTTACGCGCGCCGAAAATGTACTTGCCCATTTTCGGGTTCCAGTAACGGGTCTGGTGGCCGAAGTGCACACCGGCCTTCAGCATATCGCGCATGTTGACTTGGGACATGATAGTTCCTTGATAAGTCGGGTTGGGCCTCCACGCATCCCAATGGCCAACCCTCAGGTCCGAAGACCTCGGGCACCCAGGCCACCGTGTCGACACGTGTGTGGGTTTAAGCTTCCGGGGTCGTCCCCGAAAGCGGCGCATTTTATACCACAGACCGCGGACGAACGGAACCCGAATGATGTTTCGTCCGTCAGCCGCTTTTGCAGCAGCAGGTCAATCACGCCAGAATGCCTGCAATAGCGCCACGCAGGACAAGTTTTCTCCCGACAGAATGCCTTCCTGCTCTGTTAGAATCCGGCCTTTCCCGTTTTTGTGCGCGCCGCACGGCGCCGTAGAGAGCCTGTATGACCGTCACCATCAAGACCGCAGAAGACATCGAGAAGATGCGCGTTGCCGGCCGCCTGGCCGCCGAAGTGCTGGAGATGATCGAGGAACACGTCAAGCCCGGCGTCACCACCGAAGAGCTCGACCGCCTGTGCCACGACTATATCGTCAACGTCCAGCAGGCCATCCCGGCGCCGCTGAACTACAAGGGCTTCCCCAAGTCGATCTGCACCTCGATCAACCACGTGGTCTGCCACGGCATCCCTAACGAGAAGCCGCTCAAGGATGGCGACACCATCAATATCGACATCACCGTGATCAAGGATGGCTACCACGGCGACACCAGCCGCATGTTCCATGTCGGCACCGTCGCGCCCTGGGCCGAGCGCCTGTCCAAGGTGACCCAGGAGTGCCTGTACAAGGCCATCGAGCTGGTCAAGCCGGGCTGCCGCCTGGGCGATATCGGCGAAGCGATCCAGAAACATGCCGAGAAGAACGGTTTCTCGGTGGTGCGCGAGTTCTGCGGCCACGGCATCGGCCGGGTATTCCACGAAGAGCCGCAAGTGCTGCACTACGGCAAGGCGGGCACCGGCATGGAGCTCAAGGAAGGCATGACCTTCACCATCGAGCCGATGATCAACCAGGGCAAGGCCGACACCAAGGTGCTGGGCGACGGCTGGACCGCCATCACCAAGGACCGCAAGCTGTCGGCCCAGTGGGAACACACCCTGCTGGTCACCGCCAGCGGCTACGAGATCTTCACCCTGCGCAAGGACGACACCCTCCCGCGCACCTCGGCCTGACCCTATAAAGGAACGTCACGCGATGCCCCAGTTGGATCCTGAGCTGTTCGACCGAGGTCAGTTCCAGGCGGAACTGGCGCTCAAGGCAAGCCCTATCGCCGCCTTCAAGAAAGCCATCCGCCAGGCCAGCGAAGTGCTCGACCAGCGCTTTCGCCAAGGCAGCGACATTCGTGGGCTGATCGAGGACCGTGCATGGTTCGTCGACAACATCCTGCAACAGGCCTGGAGCCAGTTCGACTGGGGCGATTCGGACGGCATCGCCCTGGTGGCCGTCGGCGGCTATGGGCGCGGCGAGCTGCACCCGCACTCGGACATCGACCTGCTGATTTTGCTGGGCGCCGACGAACACGAGCAGTACCGCGACGCCATCGAGCGTTTCCTGACCCTACTGTGGGACATCGGCCTGGAAGTCGGGCAGAGCGTGCGCACCGTCGAGGAGTGCACCGAACAGGCCCGCGCCGACCTCACGATCATCACCAACCTGATGGAAAGCCGCACCATCGCCGGGCCTGAGCCCCTGCGCCAGCGCATGCTGGAGGCCACCAGCACCGCCCAGGTGTGGCCGAGCAAGGAGTTCTTCCTGGCCAAGCGTGCCGAGCTCAAGGCACGGCACCACAAGTACAACGACACCGAGTACAACCTCGAACCCAACGTCAAGGGCTCGCCCGGCGGCCTGCGCGACATCCAGACCGTGCTCTGGGTAGCCCGCCGCCAGTACGGCACGCTGAACCTGCACGCCCTGGCCGGCGAAGGCTTCCTGCTGGAAAGCGAAAACGAACTGCTTGCCTCGTCCCAAGCCTTCCTGTGGCGGGTGCGCTATGCCCTGCACATGCTTGCCGGACGCGCCGAAGACCGCCTGCTGTTCGACCACCAGCGCAGCGTCGCCGCCCTGCTGGGTTTCACCGACGAGAACCCCAAGCGCGCCATCGAACAGTTCATGCAGCAGTACTACCGGGTGGTGATGAGCATCAGCCAGCTGTGCGACCTGATCATCCAGCACTTCGAGGAAGTGATCCTGGCCGACGACAACGGCAGCACCCAGCCGCTGAACGCGCGCTTCCGCCTGCACGACGGCTATATAGAAGCAGTGAACCCAAGCGTGTTCAAACGTACGCCGTTCGCCATGCTGGAAATGTTCGTGCTGATGGCCCAGCACCCTGAGATCAAGGGTGTGCGCGCCGATACCGTGCGCCAGCTGCGCGAATACCGCCACCTGATCGACGACAGTTTCCGCAATGACATTCGCAACACCAGCCTGTTCATCGAGCTGTTCAAGTGCGAGATCGGCATCCACCGCAACCTGCGGCGCATGAACCGCTACGGCATTCTCGGCCGCTACCTGCCGGAGTTCGGCTTTATCGTCGGGCAGATGCAACACGACCTGTTCCACATCTATACAGTCGACGCGCACACCCTCAACCTCATCAAGCACCTGCGCAAGCTCCAGTACACGCCGGTGTCCGAGAAATTCCCGCTGGCCAGCAAGCTCATGGGCCGCCTGCCCAAGCCCGAGCTGATCTACCTTGCCGGCCTGTACCACGACATCGGCAAGGGTCGCCAGGGTGACCACTCCGAGCTGGGCGCAGTGGATGCCCAGGCCTTCGGCGAGCGCCACAAGCTGCCGGCCTGGGACACCCGGCTGATCGTCTGGCTGGTACAGAACCACCTGGTGATGTCCACCACCGCACAACGCAAGGACCTCTCCGACCCGCAGGTGATCAACGACTTCGCCTTGCTGGTGGGCGACGAGACACGCCTGAATTACCTCTATGTACTGACCGTGGCCGATATCAACGCCACCAACCCCAGCCTCTGGAACTCGTGGCGCGCAAGCCTGTTGCGCCAGCTCTATACCGAGACCAAGCGTGCCCTGCGTCGTGGCCTGGAAAACCCGCTGGACCGCGAGGAGCAGATCCGCCAGACGCAGAGCGCCGCGCTGGATATCCTGGTGCGCGAAGGCACCGACCCGGACGACGTCGAACAGCTGTGGTCGCAGTTGGGCGATGACTATTTCCTCAAGCACACCTCCGCCGACGTGGCCTGGCACACCGACGCGATCCTCCAGCAACCGGCCGATGGCGGCCCGCTGGTGCTGATCAAGGAAACCACCCAGCGCGAGTTCGAAGGCGGCACGCAGATCTTCATCTACGCCCCCGACCAACACGACTTCTTCGCCGTGACCGTGGCCGCCATGGACCAGCTCAACCTGAACATCCATGACGCGCGCATCATCACCTCGAGCAGCCAGTTCACCCTCGACACCTACATCGTGCTGGACGCCGACGGCGGTGCCATCGGCGACAACCCGGCGCGGGTCAAGCAGATCCGCGAAGGGCTGACCGAGGCCCTGCGTAACCCCGAGGACTATCCGAACATCATCCAGCGTCGGGTGCCGCGCCAGCTCAAGCACTTCACCTTCGCCCCCCAGGTGACCATCCTCAACGATGCCCAGCGCCCGGTGACCATCCTCGAGATCACCGCCCCAGACCGCCCGGGCCTGCTGGCACGCATCGGCAAGATCTTCCTGGAGTTCGACCTGTCGCTGCAGAACGCCAAGATCGCCACCCTGGGCGAGCGCGTGGAAGACGTGTTCTTCGTCACCGACGCCGACAACCAACCGCTGTCCGACCCCCAGCTGTGCAGCCGTCTGCAGGAGGCCATCGTGCAACAGCTGAATGCCGACAAGGCCAGCGACACCAGCCCTACCCGCGTGACCTTCTAACGATTGACGAGACCTTGCGCCGATGAACCATGCCCTGACCCAGCTTCAGCCCTACCCGTTCGAGAAACTCCGCGCCCTGCTGGGCAGCGTGACACCTGCGGCGGGCAAACGCGCCATCGCCCTGTCGATCGGTGAGCCGAAGCATGAATCGCCGGCCTTCGTCGCCCAGGCCATGGCCGACAACCTCGACAAGCTCGCCGTATACCCCAGCACCCTGGGCCTGCCGGCCTTGCGCCAGGCCATCGGGCAATGGTGCGAGCGACGCTTCGGCGTGCCGGCCGGCTGGCTGGACGCCGAGCGCCACATCCTGCCGGTCAATGGCACCCGCGAGGCCCTGTTCGCCTTCACCCAGACCGTAGTCAACCGCGCCGACGACGGCCTGGTGGTCAGCCCCAACCCGTTCTACCAGATCTACGAAGGCGCAGCGCTGCTGGCCGGTGCCACCCCGCACTACCTGCCGTGCCTGGAGAACAACGGCT
The DNA here is from genome assembly GCF_050280645.1 of Pseudomonas sp. NPDC089554. Taxonomy (NCBI): domain Bacteria; kingdom Pseudomonadati; phylum Pseudomonadota; class Gammaproteobacteria; order Pseudomonadales; family Pseudomonadaceae; genus Pseudomonas; species Pseudomonas sp. NPDC089554. The sequence goes on along the minus strand of NZ_JBNNVR010000077.1, from coordinate 19,911 downwards.
TCAACCCAGACTTCGACGCCGTGCCGGCCGAGGTCTGGAAGCGCTGCCAGATCCTGTTCCTGTGCTCGCCAGGCAACCCTACTGGCGCACTGGTGCCGATGGACACCTTGAAGAAACTGATCGCCCTGGCTGACGAGCACGACTTCGTGATCGCCGCCGACGAGTGCTACAGCGAGCTGTACTTCGACGAAGACGCCCCGCCTCCTGGGCTGCTGAGCGCCTGTGCCGAGCTGGGCCGCAGTGATTTCTCCCGTTGCGTGGTGTTCCACAGCCTGTCCAAGCGCTCCAACCTGCCAGGCCTGCGCTCTGGCTTCGTGGCCGGCGATGCGTCGATCATCAAGCCGTTCCTGCTGTACCGCACCTACCACGGCTGCGCCATGCCGGTGCAGACCCAGCTGGCCAGCATCGCCGCCTGGCAGGACGAAGCCCATGTGCGCGAGAACCGCGACCAGTACCGCGCCAAGTACGATGCCGTGCTGGATATCCTGCAGCCGGTGCTCGACGTGCAGCGCCCGGATGGCAGCTTCTACCTGTGGGCCAAGGTGCCTGGCGACGATGCCACGTTTACCCGCGACCTGTTCGAGGCCGAACATGTAACGGTGGTGCCGGGGTCGTACCTGTCCCGTGAAGTGAGCGGCGTGAACCCAGGTGCTGGGCGGGTGCGCATGGCGCTGGTCGCGCCGCTGGCCGAGTGCATCGAGGCCGCCGAGCGGATTCGCGACTTCCTGGCCAACCGCTAGTATTCGCCAGCCTCTTCGCGGGTAAACCCGCGAAGAACGCTCAACTGAGCTACCTGACCTGACCCAGGTTCGCCTCGCTCAGGTCCAGCTCGCCCAGCACCTGGCGCACCACCTCATCCCCCACCAGGTGCTGGCGGTGCAGGCTGTACAGTTCCAAGCGCTGCGCCCGTAGTGCACGCAGGCGCAGTCGCCGTTCCAACAGGTCCATCTGCTCGGCCAGCGCCCTGGCTTCGGCGCTGTCGTTGTAGCTGTCCAGCTCATCTCGGTATTCCGCCATCAAGCGCGCCTTGAGTTCCGTGGCCAGGGTGGCTTGTGCCGCATCCTGCGGCGCATTGGCATCGATCACCTCTTCCGCCTCCAGGGCATGGATAGCCGCTTCGGCCGTGCGCCGCCAGGCCTCCTGTACCTCCTGGCGCAGGCGCTCGTCCGGGCTCTTGGTCACCCCGCGCAACAGGATTGGCAAGGCAATGCAGGCACAGGCCAGCGATAGCAGGATGACCCCCGCGGCGATGAAGATCAGCAAGTCGCGCTCGGGAAATGCCTGGTCGGCGCCGATCAGCAAGGGCACCGACAGTACGCCGGCCAAGGTCACCGCCCCTCGTACACCGCCCACCGTCAACAACCAGCAGGAGCGCGTGGTGGGCATCGACACCAGCTCGGCCTTGCCACGCCAGCGCCGCAGCGCGCCAATGCCGCGCCAGGTGCTCTGCACCCAGACGAAACGCAGCAGCACCAGCACCGCGAAGATCGCCAGCACATCCAGGCAACGCCAGGCCAGGGCCGGCCAGACGGAGGTTTCCTGGCTGACCACGGCCTTGACGATGTCCGGCAGTTGCAGGCCCAGCAGCAGGAAGATCAGGCCATTGAAGGCGAACTCCAGCAACGACCAGACACTGCGGTTGAGCAGGCGCGTGCTGGTCTGGCGCGGCAGCAGGTCGAGCCAGCTCTGCATCATGCCGGCCGCCACCGCCGAAAGAATGCCCGACACGCCCAAGCGCTCAGCCAGCACGTAGGCGGCGAACGGCAGCAGCAACATGAACACCACATGGGTGGCCGGGTCGTCCCAGCCGCGGGCGATCATCCAGGCGCGCAGGCGCCCGATCAGCCAGCTCAGGCCCACGCCCACGGCCAGGCCGCCGAGCGCGACCAGCACGAAGGTCGCGCTCGCCTCGGCCAACGAGAAAACACCGGTGATCGCCGCCGCCAGGGCGAACTTGAAGGTCACCAGGCCCGAAGCGTCGTTCATCAGCGCCTCGCCCTGAAGCATGTGCATCAGCGGCGTGGGCAGGCGGTCCTGAGTGATGGCCGACACCGCCACGGCATCGGTGGGCGAAAGCACCGCCGCCAGGGCGAAGGCGACCGCCAAGGGAATGCTCGGCAGCAGCCAGTGGATGAAGTAGCCCGCGCCCACCACGGTGAACAGCACCAGGCCCACCGCCAAGGCCACCACCGGGCCGCGTAGACGCCAGAGTTCGCGCTTGGGCATGCGCCAGCCATCGGCGAACAGCAAGGGCGGCAGGAACAGGAACAGGAACAGCTCCGGGTCCAGCGCCACATGCAGCCCCAGGGTCGGCCAGGCCAACAGCGCGCCTGCGGCAATCTGCACCAACGGCAGCGGCAACGGCACCACCCGCCCCAGCAGTTTCGACACGCTTACCAGCGTCAGCAGGATGAGAACGGTATAGGCTGACTGCATCGGAAAGCTTCCTGTGTGATCCGAGGAACGACAGCGAGCGGGGCATCACTGTTGCAACACTATGTTAGCGGCGACCGGCGGGCCTGGGCCGCTGCACCATGGTCGGAGTTTCCCCGGGAGTATGTAACATAATGCTACGCGACACGCGGTGACACGCTTCCTCCTCACCGATGGGCACCTCAGCCGTGGCGCCATGCCCCTTGATACCGCATAATCGCCCCCACCCATTCATCAAGGAGTATCGGGACGTCAGGCTCAGCCCGCCGCCCCAGGCATTCAATGGCTCACACTCTCTACGGCATCAAGGCCTGCGACACGATGAAAAAGGCCCGTACCTGGCTCGATGAACAAGCCATCGGCTACGCCTTCCACGACTACAAGACCCAAGGCATCGACCGTGACAGCCTGAACCGCTGGTGCGACGAGCATGGTTGGGAAGTCGTCCTCAACCGCGCCGGCACCACCTTCCGCAAGCTCGACGATGCCAGCAAGGCCGACCTCGACCAGGCAAAAGCCGTGGAACTGATGCTCGCCCAGCCATCGATGATCAAACGCCCGGTACTCGACCTGGGCGACCGCACCCTGGTCGGCTTCAAGCCCGACCTGTACGCCGCAGCGCTGGCCTGAGCTCGCTTGCGCGCGAAACTCCCTATTTCGTAAGAGGTAACCGCATGTCCACCCAACTGTTCAGCCTGGCCTTCGGTGTCGGCACCCAGAACCGCCAGGGCACCTGGCTGGAAGTTTTCTACGCGCAGCCGCTGGTGCAGCCATCCGCCGAACTGGTCGCCGCCGTGGCCCCCCTGCTGGGGTATGAAGGTGGCAACCAGGCCATCGCCTTCAGCCCGGCCCTGGCCGGCGAGCTGGCCACTGCCGTCAAAGGTATCGACGCCGCCCAATATGCTCTGCTGACCCGTCTGGCCGAGAGCCACAAGCCGCTGGTCGCCACCCTGCTGGCCGAAGACGCCGCGCTGTCCTCCACCCCTGAGGCGTACCTGAAGCTGCACCTGCTTTCGCACCGCCTGGTCAAGCCGCACGGCGTGAGCCTGGCGGGCATCTTCCCGCTGCTGCCGAACGTTGCCTGGACCAGCCAAGGTGCCATCGACCTGGCCGAGCTGGCCGAGCAGCAACTGGAAGCGCGCCTGAAGGGCGAGCTGCTGGAAGTGTTCTCGGTGGACAAGTTCCCGAAAATGACCGACTACGTAGTGCCGACCGGCGTGCGTATCGCCGACAGCGCCCGCGTGCGCCTGGGCGCCTACATCGGCGAAGGCACCACCATCATGCACGAGGGCTTCGTCAACTTTAACGCAGGCACCGAAGGCCCGGGCATGATCGAAGGCCGTGTATCGGCCGGCGTGTTCGTCGGCAAGGGCTCGGACCTGGGCGGCGGCTGCTCGACCATGGGCACCCTGTCCGGCGGCGGCAACATCGTCATCAAGGTCGGCGAAGGCTGCCTGATCGGCGCCAACGCCGGCATCGGCATCCCGCTGGGCGACCGCAACACCGTCGAGGCTGGCCTGTACATCACCGCTGGCACCAAGGTGAACCTGCTCGACGAGAACAACGAGCTGGTCAAGGTGGTCAAGGCCCGCGACCTGGCCGGCCAGGCCGACCTGCTGTTCCGCCGCAACTCGCTGAACGGCGCGGTGGAGTGCAAGACCCACAAGTCGGCGATCGAGCTGAACGAGGCGCTGCACGCCCACAACTGAGAACTTCTCTGGAGTTCGAAGTGTTAAGATCGGGTTTGTCTGAAAAGACAGACCCGATTTTCATTCCAGGCCCCGCAACCATGTTCCAGCCCTCCCCCTGGCGTGCCGACTTTCCCGCCATCGCAGCCCTGCAACGGCAGCACCAGACCTACCTGGACAGCGCCGCTACCACCCAGAAGCCCCAAGCCCTGCTCGATGCCCTGAGCCACTACTACGGCCATGGCGCCGCCAACGTGCACCGCGCCCAGCACCTGCCCGGCGCCCTGGCGACCCAGGCCTTCGAAGCCAGCCGCGACAAAGCGGCCGCCTGGCTCAACGCTGCCGACTCGCGCCAGGTGCTGTTCACCCACGGCGCCACTTCGGCGCTGAACCTGCTGGCCTACGGCCTGGAACATGGCTTCGAGGCAGGTGACGAGATTGCCGTCAGCGCCCTGGAACACCACGCCAACCTGCTGCCCTGGCAGCAATTGGCCAAACGCCGCAACCTGCGTCTGGTCGTCCTGCCATTGGACGCCCACGGACACATCGACTTGGACCGCTCGCTGCAACTGATCGGCCCGCGCACCCGCCTGCTGGCGGTCAGCCAGCTTTCCAACGTACTGGGCACCTGGCAGCCGCTGCCGGCCTTACTGGCCCACGCACGGGCACAGGGCGCGCTCACCGTGGTGGACGGCGCCCAGGGCGTGGTACACGGCCGACACGACGTGCAGCAACTGGGCTGCGATTTCTACGTGTTCTCCAGCCACAAGCTGTATGGCCCGGATGGCGTCGGCGTGCTCTGGGGCCGCGCGCAGGCGCTGGAGCAGCTTCGCCACTGGCAGTTCGGCGGCGAGATGGTACAGATCGCCGACTACCACGACGCAAGCTTTCGCCCCGCGCCCCTGGGCTTCGAAGCTGGCACCCCGCCGATCGCCAGCGTCATCGGCCTGGGCGCGACCCTCGACTACCTGGCCAGCCTGGATGCCCATGCCGTAGCCAACCACGAAGCCAGCCTGCACCAACACCTGCTGCGCGGGCTGGCCGACCGCGAGGGCATTCGTGTGCTCGGCGCCCCTCAAGTAGCGCTGGCCAGCTTCGTCATCGAAGGCGTGCACAACGCCGACATCGCTCATTTACTGACCGAACAAGGCATCGCCGTACGCGCCGGGCACCACTGCGCCATGCCGCTGCTCAAGGGCCTGGGGCTGGATGGTGCGATCCGCGTGTCGCTCGCCCTGTACAACGACAGCGACGATTTGCAGCGTTTCTTCGAGGCCCTCGACCAAGGCCTGGAGCTGTTGCGATGAGCCTCTCGCCGCAGGCGCTCGAGGCGCTGGAGCGGTTTACCGAAGCCAAGGGCTGGGAGCAGCGCGCACGCCTTTTGATGCAATGGGGCGAGCGCCTGGAGCCGCTGGACGACAGCGAGAAGACCGAAGCCAACCGCGTGCATGGCTGCGAGAGCCTGGTGTGGCTGGTGAGCGTGCAGGTCGATGGCCAGTGGCGGTTCAAGGCCAGCAGTGATGCTCGTCTGTTGCGCGGGCTGCTGGCGTTGTTGCTGGTGCGGGTGCAAGGGGTGGCCAGCGCGCAGCTGGCCCAACTGGATTTGCCGGGGTGGTTCAGGCAACTGGGGTTGGAGCGCCAGTTGTCGCCATCGCGCAGTAACGGATTGCATGCGGTGTTGCAGCAAATGGCTGATTTGTCGGCTCAGCATTGAAACCGCAGCGCCTTCTTCGCGGGTAAACCCGCGAACCAGGGCGCAGCCCTGGCCAGGCGCCACAAAAACCAATGGCTAGCCCTTGACCCGCTCCGCAGGCCGCCGCGCCCCGCCTACCAGCTTTTCCACCGCCTTGCTGACCGCCACCATGCCAAAGGTCGCGGTCACCATCATTACCGCGCCAAACCCACCCGAGCAGTCCAGTCGCACACCCTCGCCGACGAAGCTTTTCTGCAAGCACACGCTGCCATCGCCCTTGGGGTAGCGCAGCTGTTCGCTGGAAAACACGCACGGCACCGCATAGTTGCGGCTGGTGTTGCGCGAGAAGTTGTAGTCGCGGCGCAGGGTCGAGCGTACCCGCGAAGCCAGCGGGTCGTTGAAGGTCTTGTTGAGGTCACCGACCTGGATCTGCGTCGGGTCGATCTGCCCGCCCGCACCACCGGTGGTGACGATGCCGATCTTGCGGCGCTTGCACCAGGCGATCAGCGCAGCCTTGGCCATCACGCTGTCGATGCAGTCGATCACGTAGTCGAAGCCTTCGTGGATGTACTCGGCCATGGTCTCGCGGGTGACGAAGTCCGCCACCGCATGCACCGTGCACGCCGGGTTGATCGCCCGCAGCCGCTCGGCCATGACCTCGACCTTGGGCTTGCCGACCTGCCCGTCCAGGGCATGGGCCTGGCGGTTGGTGTTGCTGACGCACACGTCATCCAGGTCGAACAGGCTGATTTCACCCACGCCACTGCGCGCCAGGGCTTCCGCCGCCCAGGAGCCCACACCGCCAATGCCGACCACCGCCACATGGGCGCGCTGCAAGCGTTGCAGGCCTTCGTCGCCGTACAACCGGGCCACGCCGGCGAAGCGCGGATCTTCTGTGCTCATGCTCATACCCCGAAGCTCATACCCCCAAAAATCGGCGCGCATTATATGCCAGCAGGGCGCCCAGGAGTTGCCTTTGCGATGTACGAGCCGTCCAACGTTAGGAAAGCACTTACCAAGCCTGCTTTAATGTCCCATCGAACGAAAAGATATGGACGACAACCGAGCGGGCTCAGAACTTCAATTGAGGCAGAAAATCCAACGCAATGCCTGACCGGTATGCGTAGGACTCGCCCTGCCACCCGCTCCTTTCCCGGAACACGAAAACGCTTATGTCATCACGCAAACTCGGCCTCAACCTGGTGGTGGTCCTGGCCATCGCCGCGCTATTCACCGGTTTCTGGGCGCTGATCAACCGCCCGGTGTCGGCACCTGCCTGGCCGGAACAGATCTCCGGTTTTTCCTACTCGCCGTTTCGCCTCGGCGAGAGCCCGCAAAAAGGCCAGTACCCCAGCGAACAACAGATGCGCCAAGACCTGGAGCAGATGAGCAAGCTCACCGACAGCATCCGCATCTACACCGTCGAAGGCACCCAGGAGCTGATTCCGCGGCTGGCCGAAGAGCTGGGCTTGCGTGTCACCCTGGGCGTCTGGATCAGCCCGGACCTCGAACGCAACGAACGCGAAATCACCAAGGCCATCGAGCTGGCCAACACCACCCGCAGCGTGGTGCGCGTGGTCGTGGGCAACGAAGCGCTGTTTCGCGAAGAGATCACTCCCGAGGCGCTCATCCAGTACCTGGACCGGGTACGCGCAGCGGTCAAGGTACCGGTCACCACCAGCGAACAGTGGCATATCTGGAAGGAACACCCGGAACTGGCCAGCCATGTCGACCTGATCGCCGCGCACATCCTCCCCTACTGGGAGTTCGTGCCGATGAAGGACTCCGTGCAGTTCGTGCTCGACCGCGCTCGCGACCTCAAGGTGCAGTTCCCACGCAAGCCGCTGTTGCTGTCGGAGGTCGGCTGGCCCAGCAATGGCCGCATGCGTGGCGGCGCCGATGCCACCCAGGCCGACCAGGCGATCTACCTGCGCACGCTGACCACCACCCTCAACCGTCGCGGCTACAACTACTTCGTCATCGAAGCCTACGACCAGCCGTGGAAGGCCAGCGACGAAGGCTCGGTGGGCGCCTACTGGGGCGTGTTCAATGCCGAGCGCCAGCAGAAGTTCAACTTCGAAGGCCCGGTGGTGGCGATTCCGCAATGGCGAGCGCTCGCGGTGGCCTCGGTGGTGCTGGCGATGATCGCCCTGACCGTGCTGCTGATCGACGGCTCGGCCCTGCGCCAGCGTGGCCGCACCTTCCTCACATTCATCACCTTCCTCTGTGGTTCGGTGCTGGTGTGGATCGCCTACGACTACAGCCAGCAATACAGTACCTGGTTCAGCCTGACGGTCGGGCTGCTGCTGGCCCTGGGTGCGCTGGGCGTGTTCATCGTGCTGCTCACCGAGGCCCATGAACTGGCCGAGGCGGTGTGGATTCACAAGCGCCGTAGGGAGTTTTTGCCCGTGCAGGGCGACAGCGCCTACCGGCCCAAGGTCTCGGTGCATGTGCCGTGCTACAACGAGCCACCGGAAATGGTGAAGCAGACCCTCGATGCCCTGGCAGCCCTGGACTACCCCGACTATGAAGTGCTGGTGATCGACAACAACACCAAGGACCCGGCCGTGTGGGAGCCGCTCAAGGCCCACTGCGAAAAACTCGGCGAGCGCTTCCGCTTCTTCCACGTGGCGCCCTTGGCAGGCTTCAAGGGCGGCGCGCTGAACTACCTGATCCCACACACGGCCAAGGACGCCGAAGTGATCGCGGTGATCGACTCGGACTACTGCGTCGACCGCAACTGGCTCAAGCACATGGTGCCGCACTTCGCCGACCCGAAGATCGCCGTGGTGCAATCGCCCCAGGACTACCGCGACCAGCACGAAAGCGCCTTCAAGAAGCTGTGCTACAGCGAATACAAGGGCTTCTTTCATATCGGCATGGTCACCCGCAACGACCGCGACGCGATCATCCAGCACGGCACCATGACCATGACTAGGCGCCGCGTGCTGGAGGAACTGGGCTGGGCCGACTGGTGCATCTGCGAAGACGCCGAACTGGGCCTGAGGGTGTTCGAGAAAGGTCTATCGGCCGCCTACGCCCATAACAGCTACGGCAAGGGCCTGATGCCCGACACCTTCATCGACTTCAAGAAACAGCGCTTCCGCTGGGCCTATGGCGCGATCCAGATCATCAAGCACCACGCTGCCGCCCTGCTGCGCGGCAAGGGCAGCGAGCTGACCCGCGGCCAGCGCTACCACTTCCTGCCCGGCTGGCTGCCGTGGATCGCCGATGGCATGAACATCTTCTTCACGGTCGGTGCATTGCTGTGGTCGGCAGCGATGATCATCGTGCCGCATCGGGTCGACCCGCCCTTGATGATCTTCGCCATTCCGCCGCTGGCGTTGTTCTTCTTCAAGGTCGGCAAAATCATCTTCCTCTACCGTCGCGCGGTCGGGGTGAACCTCAAGGACGCCTTTGCCGCTGCACTGGCGGGGCTGGCGCTGTCGCACACCATCGCCAAGGCGGTGCTGTATGGGTTCTTCACCAGCAGCATGCCGTTCTTCCGCACCCCGAAAAATGCCGACAGCCATGGCTTGCTGGTGGCGATTTCCGAAGCACGCGAAGAGCTGTTCATCATGTTGCTGCTGTGGGGCGCGGCGGCGGGCATCTACCTAGTGCAGGGGTTGCCGAGTTCGGACATGCGCTTTTGGGTGGCGATGCTGCTGGTGCAATCGCTGCCTTATGCTGCCGCTTTGGTGATGGCGTTTCTGTCGTCGCTGCCCAAGCCGGCGGACAAGGTGGTCGAGGCGCAGGCTGCCTGAAGTACGCGTCGCTTTCTTCGCGGGCAAGCCCGCTCCTACACGGTCAGTGGTGAACCTGTAGGAGCGGGCTTGCCCGCGAATGGGCCGCAAAGCGGCCCAATGCGCCGTGCCCGCAGACACAACTTGATATAAGATAACGCCCCTCGTTTCCGCCTTGCCTTGCCCCCGGAGTTCCCCATGACGGCCCCAGCCGAGCTCTCGCCTACCCTTCAACTGGCCTGCGACCTGATCCGCCGCCCTTCGGTGACCCCGGTCGACGCCGACTGCCAGTCCCAGATGATGACGCGCCTGGGCGCCGTCGGCTTTCAGCTCGAACCGATGCGCATCGAGGACGTCGACAATTTCTGGGCCACCCACGGCACCCAGGAAGGCCCGGTGTTGTGCTTCGCCGGCCACACCGACGTCGTGCCCACCGGCCCCGTGCAGCAATGGCAGCATGAGCCGTTCGACGCGCTGATCGACGCCGACGGCATGCTGTGCGGGCGCGGCGCCGCCGACATGAAGGGCAGCCTGGCCTCGATGGTCGTCGCCAGCGAGCGTTTCGTGCACGACTACCCGAACCACCACGGCAAGGTGGCCTTCCTCATCACCAGCGACGAAGAAGGCCCGGCCCACCACGGCACCAAGGCCGTGGTCGAACGCCTCAAGGCGCGCAACGAGCGCCTGGACTGGTGCATCGTCGGCGAGCCGTCGAGCACCACCCTGCTAGGCGATGTGGTCAAGAATGGCCGTCGCGGCTCGCTCGGCGCCACCCTGACCGTGCGCGGCAAGCAAGGCCACGTGGCCTACCCGCACCTGGCACGCAACCCGATTCACCTGGCCGCCCCCGCCCTGGCGGAACTGGCTGCCGAGCACTGGGACGAAGGCAACGCCTTCTTCCCACCGACCAGCTTCCAGATCTCCAACCTGAACGCCGGCACCGGCGCCACCAACGTGGTGCCCGGTGAGCTGCACGCGCTGTTCAACTTCCGCTTCTCCACCGAGTCGACGGTCGAAGGCTTGCAGCAGCGTGTGGCGCAGATCCTCGACAAGCACCAGCTGGACTGGTCGATCGACTGGGCGCTGTCGGGCCTGCCGTTCCTCACCGAGCCGGGCGAGTTGCTCGATGCCGTGTCGGCCAGCATCAAGGCGGTCACCGATCGCGACACCCTGCCGTCGACCAGCGGCGGCACCTCGGACGGGCGCTTCATCGCCACCATGGGCACCCAGGTGGTCGAGCTCGGCCCGGTCAACGCCACCATCCACCAGGTCGATGAGCGCATCCTGGCCAGCGACCTGGACCTGCTGACCGAAATCTACTACCAGACCCTGGTGCGGTTGCTCGCCTGATGCTCGCCTGCCCCCTCTGCCAGGCGCCCCTGGCGCAGCTCGACAACGGCGTGGCCTGCGCGGCCGGCCACCGTTTCGACCGCGCCCGCCAGGGCTACCTGAACCTGCTGCCGGTGCAGCACAAGAACAGCCGCGACCCTGGCGACAACCAGGCCATGGTCGAAGCCCGCCGCGACTTCCTCGACGCCGGCCACTACGCGCCGGTTGCCAAGCGCCTGGCGGAACTGGCCGCCGAGCGCGCACCGCGCAGCTGGCTGGACATCGGCTGCGGCGAGGGCTACTACACCGCGCAGCTCGCCCAAGCCCTGCCCGAGGCCGAAGGCTTCGCCCTGGATATCTCACGCGAAGCGGTCAAGCGTGCCTGTCGCCGTTCGCCACAGGTCACCTGGATGGTCGCCAGCATGGCCCGCGTGCCGTTGCAGGCCGACAGCTGCGACTTCATCGCCAGCGTGTTCAGCCCGCTGGACTGGCAGGAAGCCAAGCGCCTGCTGGCGCCCGGCGGCGGCCTGATGCGGGTGGGCCCGACCAGCGGCCACCTGATGCAGCTGCGCCAGATGCTCTACGATGAAGTGCGCCCCTACGCCGACGACAAGCACCTGGCCCTGGTGCCCGACGGCATGCACCATGCCCATGGCGAAGTGCTCGAATTCACCCTGGCGCTGGCCGAACCCAAGGCCCGTGCCGACCTGCTGGCGATGACCCCGCACGGCTGGCGCGCCAGCGCCGAAAAACGCGCACAGGTGATCGGGCAGGCCGAACCGTTCACGGTCACCGTTTCCATGCGTTATGACTATTTCGTGCGCCAAGACTGAGCACAGCGGAGTTCCAAGATGCGCCAACCCGATATCGAGATCTACCTGAAGGACAGCGACGTCGACCACCGCCGGGTCGCCGAGTGGCTCACCCAGGCCCTGGGCCCGTGCAGCGAATGGAAGCAGAAAGGCCAGACCTTCAAGTGCCAGGCCGGTAACATTCCGGTCACTTGGTTACCCAAGGCTGTGGGGAAATGGAACAGCTTGTTCCTGGAAAGCGACCAGACGCCCTGGGAGGACGACATCGCCTGCGCCCGCGCGGCCTTCGCCGCGCTCGACGTAGAAGTACGCTGCGCACCGGGCAGTTGGGTGGAGGAAGATGGCGAGGAAGATGCCGATCGCTGGATCCGCATCAGCGCCGACGGTGAAGAAGAAATCACCTGGCGTACCAGCTGAAGCTACACGCGGCATCGCCTCAGGCTGCAAGCGTCGTGGACAGCTTGCAGCCTGAGGCTTGCAGCTTTAAAGACCGACGACGTCTTCTGCCTGCAGGCCCTTCTGGCCCTGGGTCAGGCTGTATTCAACCTGTTGCCCCTCGAGCAGGGTACGATGCCCCTCACCGCGAATAGCCCGATAGTGGACGAACACATCCGCACCACCGTCGCGCTGAATGAAGCCATAACCCTTGGCATCGTTGAACCACTTCACATTCCCAGTCTCACGAGACGACATCTGAACTACTCCGGATTTTTATTTTGAAGATCGCCTTGCTGGCACAGAAATCATCCTGCGCCGACACAGCTTGATGAAATTTCCTGCAAGCTGCGGACCGAGTATATGACGGCGAACAAAAAAATTTCATGACTGCCCGGATTTTGCTGAATTTCAGCGGATACGGCAGACTAACTGGCTGGAATATCACCTGAAAATCTCACCCAGGGTACCTACCCCCATGACCCGTTCCCCCTTGCGCCGCCTCATCTTCGGCGCCCTGCGTCGCGTCCTGTACCTGTGGGTGCGCTCCGAAACCATCAACCAGTCTTCGCTCAGCCTCAAGCTCGACCGCAGCCGCCCGGTGTTCTATGCCTTGCCCTCGCCTTCGCTCACCGATCTGGCCGTAATCGACCATGAATGCACCAAGGCAGGGCTGCCACGCCCGGTGGTGCCCGTTGCCGTGGGCGGCTTGCACGAAGCGGCGGCGTTCTTCTACCTGACCCCCGAGCCAGACTGGCTCGGCCGCCATGACAAACGTGGCGCACCGCCCACCTTGCAGCGCCTGGTCGCTGCCGTGAGCCAGCACCCGGAAGAGGACGCGCAGATCATTCCGGTCAGCGTGTTCTGGGGGCAGACCCCGGCCAGCGAGTCCAGCCCGTGGAAGCTGCTGTTCGCCGACAGTTGGGCCGTGACGGGCCGCCTGCGCCGCCTGCTGACCGTGCTGATCCTGGGCCGCAAGACCCGCGTGCAATTCTCCGCGCCTATCCACCTGCGTGAGCTGGTGGAGCACAACAAAGGCCACGAACGCACCGTGCGCATGGCCCAGCGCGTGATGCGCGTGCACTTTCGCAACCTCAAGACGGCGGTCATCGGCCCGGACATCTCGCACCGGCGCAACCTGGTCAAGGGCCTGGTGCATGACCCACTGGTACGCCAGGCCATCAGCGATGAGGCCGAACGCGAGAAAATCCCCTACGCCAAGGCCGAGGCCAAGGCGCTGCACTACGGCAACGAGATCGCCTCTGACTACACCTACACCGCCATCCGCTTTCTGGAAGTGGTGCTGAGCTGGTTCTGGAACAAGATCTACGACGGCATCAAGGTCAACCATATCGAGCAGGTGCAGGGCATCGCCCCGGGCCACGAAGTGATCTACGTGCCCTGCCACCGCAGCCACATCGACTACCTGCTGCTGTCGTACCTGTTGTTCCGCAACGGCCTGACACCGCCGCACATCGCCGCCGGCATCAACCTCAACATGCCGGTAATCGGCGGCCTGTTGCGTAGGGGTGGCGCGTTCTTCATGCGCCGCACCTTCAAGGGCAACCCGCTGTACACCGCCGTGTTCAACGAATACCTGCACACCTTGTTCACCAAGGGTTTCCCGGTGGAGTACTTCGTCGAAGGCGGCCGCTCGCGTACCGGGCGCATGTTGCAGCCGCGCACCGGCATGCTGGCGATCACCCTGCGCAGCTTCCTGCGTTCCTCGCGCACCCCGATCGTCTTCGTGCCGGTGTACATCGGCTACGAGCGTGTGCTCGAAGGCCGCACCTACCTGGGCGAGCTGCGTGGCGCGAGCAAGAAGAAAGAGTCGATCTTCGACATCTTCAAGGTCATCGGCGCGCTCAAGCAGCGCTTTGGCCAGGTCTACGTCAACTTCGGCGAGCCTATCCGCCTGGCGGGTTTTCTCGATGAACAACAGCCAGGCTGGCGTGAGCAGGACCTCGCACCGCAGTTCCGCCCGCAGTGGCTGAACGAAACCACCACCCGCCTGGGCGAAACCGTGGCCCGCCACCTCAACGAGGCGGCGGCGGTCAACCCGGTCAACCTGGTGGCCCTGGCGCTGCTGTCCACCAGCCGCCTGGCGCTGGACGAACGCGCGCTGACCCGCGTGCTCGACCTGTACCTGGCACTGCTGCGCCAGGTGCCCTACTCGGCGCACACCACCCTGCCAGAGGGCGATGGCAAGGCGTTGATCGAGCACGTACGCGGCATGCAACTGCTGGCCGAGCAGAAGGACGCGCTGGGCCGCATCCTCTACCTGGATGAAGCCAATGCAGTGCTGATGACCTATTACCGCAACAACGTGCTGCACATCTTCGCCCTGCCTGCGCTGCTGGCGAGCTTCTTCCAGAGCAGCTCGCGCATGAGCCGCGAACTGGTCGGGCAATATGTGCGGGCGCTGTACCCTTACCTGCAAGCGGAGCTGTTCCTGCGCTGGGCACCGGAGCAGCTCGACGAGGCTATCGACCAGTGGCTGCACGCGCTGGTCGAGCAAGGCCTGCTGCGCTTCGAGAACGATGTGTACCTGCGCCCGGCGCCCAGCTCACGCCAGTTCGTGCTGCTGACCCTGCTGTCGCGCAGCATCACCCAGACCCTGCAACGCTTCTACATGGCCACCTCGCTGCTGCTCAACAGTGGCCAGCACAGCCTGAATGCCGAGGAACTGGAGAACCTGTGCGTGATGATGGCCCAGCGCCTGTCGATCCTGCATGGCCTGAACGCCCCGGAGTTCTTCGACAAGACTTTGTTCCGCCATTTCATCCAGACCCTGGTGCGCGAAGGCGTGCTCAGGCCCGATGGCGAGGGCAAGCTGGGCTACCACGACAAGCTCGGCGAACTGGCCGAAGGCGTGGCCAAGCGCGTGTTGTCGGCGGAACTGCGCCTGTCGATTCGCCAGGTGGCGCTGCACCAGGATGAGCCAATCGATAGTTCACAGGTGTAAGCTTTCTACCTGTCGTAAGCCCTTGAGAGGGGCCATGGTTCACCCGCTGTCCCCCTCTCAAGGAGTATCGATATGACCCAGTTGAAATCCTTCGATGTTGAAATTGTCGCCTCCGGCGACGACACGCTTACACCCTCCGCGCTGGTAGTGCTGAGCTTGCTCGATATCTCGCTGGCAGATGCGCCCGCCATAAGCCTGGCCGAACTGCGCTTGCGTTGCGGCGGCCGGATGCCGATCAACCTGCAGCTCAACTTCGACCTCAGCCAGATCGATCCGCGCCACACCTATACGCTTGCGGCACAAATCGAAAAAGATGGCCAACTGCTCTATATCAACACTACCCACCACCTGGTCGACCTGAACACACTGGTCGAACGGCAACGGGTCACCGTTGAGAAACTCCCAGCCGGGGTTGAAGGTATTCACGGCGGTAACCTGACTGAAGGCATCCATGGCGGCAACCGTATCGATTGACGACCCTGCTGGAAAAATCCGCTAAAGTCCTTGGAGTTGGCCAAGCCAGCTCCAAGGACACCGGAGATTCCATGAAAAAGCTTTCCCTGCTGTGCTGCGCATCGTTGCTTGCGGCCTGCACCAGCCACACCCCCTCGAACCACGCCAGCCTCGATGGCGAAGTCTTCTACCTCCAGCGCATCGCCCTGCCGCCCGCCGCTACCCTGAGCGTGAGCCTGCAAGATGTATCGCTGATGGACGCCCCTGCCGTGACCCTGGCCAACCAGTCCGGCCCGGTCAAAGGCAATGTCCCGCTGCCCTTCCACCTCAGCTACGACCCTGCCCAGGTCAAGCCTGGCCATCGCTACGCGGTGAGCGCGCGCATCGAGTTGGATGGCAAGCTGCTGTTCATCAACACCGAACACCACGGCGTGAAGCTCGACGGCAGTGACCCGCAACCGCTGCGGGTCAAGGTCGACCAGGTCCGCTGAGCCCCGTCATTTCTGCCTTTAAGGAAGCCCTCATGATTCGTTCCTCGCTGCGTTTCACCACCCTCTGCGCCGGCCTGCTGCTGTCGGCCAGCGCCCTGGCCCTGTCTTTGGGCGACCTGTCGCAAAGCGACGCCAGCGGCGGTCTCAAGGACGCCCTGACGCAAGGCGCGCAGGTTGCCGTCAAGCAACTGAGCACCCCAGGCGGCTTCAGCAACAACCCTGAAGTGCGCATCGAACTGCCGGGCAACCTCGGCAAGGCCGCCAAGGCCATGAAGATGTTCGGCAAGGGTGACCAGGTCGATGCGCTGGAAACCAGCATGAACAAGGCCGCCGAGGCCGCTGTGCCGCAAGCCCAGGCGATCCTGGTGGATGCGGTGAAGAAAATGACCGTGACCGATGCCAAGGGCATCCTCAGCGGCGGCGAGGACTCTGCCACCCAGTACCTGAACAAGAGCAGCCGCGAGCAGATCCGCGCCAAGTTCCTGCCTATCGTCAAGCAGGCCACCGACAAGGTCGGCCTGGCCCAGCAGTACAACAGCTTTGCCGGGCAGGCCAAGGGCCTGGGGCTGATCAAGGATGACGCCAATATCGAGAACTACGTGACCGAAAAAGCCCTCGACGGCCTGTTCGAAATGATCGCCAAGCAAGAGCAGAACATTCGCCAGAACCCGGCACAGGCCGCTACCAGCCTGGCCAAGAAGGTGTTCGGCGCGCTTTGACCCTGAGCAGAAGCGGCCGCTTGCAGACACAGCGGCCGCTTCTTCAACACCTCTGGAGGTAGCAACTTTCCCCGCTCCCCTCTCAACGATCACACCGCATGCTGGTGACTCCTACATCAACAAGGAGATTCACTTCATGTCTTCCACTCAAACGTTGCAAATCTTCATCGACTACAAAGATAAAGACTCGATAGCGCCCGATGCATCGGCCGCGTACGAATTGACCCTGTCTGAGAAGGTCGACGGATGGGGCGCCGCCAAAGGTAAGTCAATCATGCATCCAGTGATGACGATCAAGCACAATGGCGCGCTGGCACTGCCGCAGACCTTCAGCTTCGTGATCGATGGCACCCGCTTGAAAGCCGGCAATCGCTACGACGTGTCTTTACGCTACAAGGCTACAACCGACGGCACACAAGGCACGCGATTGGAATGGGCCGAATCGTTCGTTCTTCAACCTGATAGCCGAATAGTACCGGAGAGTTCCAGAGGCCATGGCCCATGCAGGGGGCGTACTAGGGCATGCCTGGGTTGGTAAGTGCGGTCTCAGCTTAAAGGGAAATTGGGGCTGCTTTGCGGCCCCAATTTGGCTTAACTGACTGGCAGTAGCTTAAATTTCTTCATGCTTTCTTCACCCTGAACCACGCCGCATACAACGCCGGCAGGAACAGCAAAGTCAGCACCGTGGCCACGATCAACCCGCCCATGATCGCCACCGCCATCGGCCCGTAGAACACACTGCGCGACAGCGGGATCATCGCCAGCACCGCCGCCAGGGCGGTCAGCACGATGGGCCTGAAGCGCCGTACCGTGGCTTCTATGATCGCCTGCCACTTGTCCAGACCCGAGGCAATGTCCTGCTCGATCTGGTCCACCAGGATCACCGAGTTACGCATGATCATCCCCGCCAGGGCGATGGTGCCGAGCATGGCGACGAAACCGAACGGCTGGCGGAACACCAGCAGGAACAAGGTCACGCCGATCAAGCCCAAGGGCGCGGTGAGAAACACCATCACCGTGCGCGAGAAGCTGCGCAGTTGCAGCATCAGCAGGCTCAGCACCACCACCACGAACAGCGGCATACCAGCATTCACCGAACGCTGCCCGCGCTCGGCATCCTCCACCGTGCCGCCCACCTCAAGCAGGTAGCCATCTGGCAGCTTGTCGCGCACCTGCTGCAAGGTCGGCTGGATCTGCTTGACCAGGGTCGCCGGCTGCTCCTTGTCATAGATGTCGGCACGTACGGTCACGGTCGGCAAGCGGTTGCGGTGCCAGATGATGCCCTCCTCGAAGCCGTACTCCAGGGTGGCCACCTGCGACAGCGCCACGCTCATGCCGTTGTCGGTCGGTAGCGCCAGGCTGCCCAGGCTACCCAGCTGGCCGCGTTCCTCGGCCGTGCCGCGCAGCAGGATCTCGATCAGCTCATTGTCTTCGCGGTATTGGCTGACCGTGCTGCCGGTCAGCGAGCTTTGCAGGAAGCTCGACAGGTACGCGGTGCTCACGCCCAATGCACGTGCGCGGTCTTGGTCGATGTCCAGGTACACCGCCTTGCTCGGCTCTTCCCAATCCAGGTGTACGTTGACCACATGGGGGTTCTCGCGCACCTTCACCGCCACCTCGCGGGCCAGGGCACGTACCTGTTCGATGTGCTCGCCGGTAACGCGGAACTGCACCGGGTAGCCCACGGGTGGGCCGTTTTCCAGACGCGTGACCCGCGAGCGCAATGTCGGGAACTGCTCCTCCAGCGTCGCGATCAGCCAGCTGCGCAGGCGCTCACGCTCCTCCAGCGACTTGGCCAGCACCACGAACTGGGCGAAGCTCGCTGCTGGCAGTTGCTGGTCGAGCGGCAGGTAGAAACGCGGCGACCCGGTGCCGACGTAGGCCACGTAGTTGTCGATGCCGTCCTGTTGCTTGAGCAGCGCTTCCAGGCGCTTGACCTGCTCGGCGGTGTTGCTCAGCGAAGCGCCTTCGGCCAGCTTGAGGTCGATCATCAACTCCGGACGCCCGGAAGCTGGGAAGAACTGCTGCGGCACGAAGCGGAACAGCGCGATGCTGGCAATGAACGCGAGGATGGTCAGCACGATCACCGTCTTGCGCCGACGCACGCACCATTCCACCACGCGGCGCACACGCTGGTAGAACGGTGTGGCATAGGGGTCTGGCGCATGCTCGCCGCCGCCATGGCGGGCGGCATGGCGTTTGGCCAGGTCCGGCAACAGGCGATCACCCAGGTAAGGCACGAACACCACCGCCGCCACCCAGGAGGTCAGCAAGGCGATGGTCACCACCTGGAAGATCGAGCGGGTGTACTCGCCGGTGCTCGAGGCGGCCGTGGCAATCGGCAGGAACCCCGCTGCAGTGATCAGTGTACCGGTGAGCATCGGGAACGCCGTGCTCGACCAGGCGTAGCTGGCCGCCTTGAGGCGGTCGTAGCCCTGCTCCATCTTGATCGCCATCATCTCCACGGCAATGATCGCGTCGTCCACCAGCAGCCCCAGCGCCAGCACCAGCGCGCCGAGGGAAATCTTGTGCAGACCGATGCCAAAGTAGTGCATGGCGGCGAAGGTCATGGCCAGCACCAGCGGAATCGCCAGCGCCACCACCAGGCCCGTGCGCACGCCCAGGGAGAAGAAGCTCACCAGCAACACGATCGCCAGCGCCTCGACCAGCACCTGGACGAACTCACCGACCCCGGCCTTGACCGCCGCCGGCTGGTCGGACACCTTGCGCAACTCCATGCCCGCCGGCAGGTTCTGCGCCAGACGAGCGAACTCGGTTTCCAGGGCCTTGCCCAGCACCAGGATGTCGCCGCCATCCTTCATCGACACCGCCAGGCCGATCGCCTCCTCGCCCATGAAACGCATGCGTGGCGCAGGTGGGTCGTTGAAGCCGCGGTGCACCTCGGCCACGTCACCGATACGGAAGGTGCGGTTGTCCACGCGAATGGGGAACTGGCGAATCTGCTCGACACTGTCGAAGCGACCGCTTACCCGCAGTTGCAGGCGCTCGCTCGGGGTTTCGAAGAAGCCCGCGCTGCTGACCGCGTTCTGCTCGCGCAGCGCTTGCTGCACGGCGGCCAGCGGCACACCCAGGGTGGCCAGCTTGATGTTCGACAGCTCGATCCAGATCTTCTCGTCCTGCAGGCCGATC
>NZ_JBNNVR010000076.1:0-26269 GCF_050280645.1 Pseudomonas sp. NPDC089554 | reverse complement strand
CGCGCTACAACCTGGACAACAACTTCATCATCAGCAACTACTCCACCAGTTCCGACGTGCTGGTGATCATGGTCAAGACGCCGTCCGAGAGCTGTTCGATCCACTCGACCATGGCGCCGATCGACGAGTTGATGTGGACCATGGAGAACACCCCCGGCGTGCAGTCGGCGATCTCCCTGGTGACCGTGTCCAAGCAAGTGATCAAGGGCATGAACGAGGGCAGCCTGAAATGGGAGACCCTGTCGCGCAACCCGGACATCCTCAACAACTCCATCGCCCGCGCCGACGGCCTGTACAACGCCGACTGCTCGCTGGCACCGGTGCTGGTGTTCCTCAACGACCACAAGGCCGAGACCCTCGAGCGCGTCACCGCGGCGGCCAAGGCCTTTGCCGACACCCACGACAAGGAAGGCTTGCAGTTCCTGTTGGCGGCGGGTAACGCCGGCATCGAGGCGGCCACCAACGAGGTGATCAAGTCGGCCGAGCTGACCATCCTGATCCTGGTGTACATCTGCGTGGCGGTGATGTGCATGATCACCTTCCGCTCCTTCGCCGCGACCCTGTGCATCGTGCTGCCGCTGGTGCTCACCTCGGTGCTGGGCAACGCCCTGATGGCCTTCATGGGCATCGGCGTGAAGGTCGCCACCTTGCCGGTGGTGGCACTGGGCGTGGGCATTGGCGTGGACTACGGCATCTACATCTACAGCCGCCTGGAAAGCTTCCTGCGTGCTGGCCTGCCGTTGCAGGAGGCCTACTACGAAACCCTGCGCTCCACCGGCAAGGCGGTGCTGTTCACCGGCCTGTGCCTGGCCATCGGCGTGTGCACCTGGATCTTCTCGGCCATCAAGTTCCAGGCCGATATGGGCCTGATGCTGACCTTCATGCTGCTGTGGAACATGTTCGGTGCCCTGTGGCTGCTGCCGGCGCTGGCGCGGTTCCTGATCAAGCCGAGCAAGCTGGCGGGCAAGGAGGGTGGGTCGATCTTCGCCCACTGATACCCTGTACCGCTGTGCATGAGGCCGCTCCTATCTGTGGGAGCGGCCTTGTGTCGCGATTGGGCTGCGCAGCGGCCCCGGCTGTATAATGGCCACCTTTTCCCATCAGGTGCCCCCATGACCACCCTCGCCACCGCCCTCGCTGCCAGCGACATGCTGCTGATCGACGGCCTGCATGCCTTCGACTTCACTTTCGATGCCACCGGCCTTGCCATCGAATGCATGGACGGCCGTCAGCTGCGCCGCTGGCATTTCACCCCCGAGCAGGTCGCCGCCGCCCAAGGCGCGGGCGAGGACTGGTGCCTGCAAGATGCCGAAGGCGAGCATCGTCTAGTCTGTATGAGTGCCTTGCGCGCCCCGGAAGACGACGATGAACAAGAACACCTGGACGAGCCTGCTGACCGCTAGCCTGATGGCCCTGATGGCTGAAACCCACGCAGCGACCCTGCTGGTGGGCAGCTACACCGACGGCCAGAGCCAAGGCATCTACCGCTACAACTTCGATACCCAGCGCGGGCAGATCGACGCCACGCCGCAGCAGGTCATCAAGAGCGTCAGCCCCTCCTGGCTGGTGCTGTCCGCTGACCAGCGCCAATTGTTCGCAGTCAACGAAACCGCCCAGGGCCAGGTCAGCAGCTTCGCGATCGACGCCAAGGGCGTGATCAAGCCGCTGAACCAGGTGCCTAGCAAGGGCGATGAACCAACCCACGCCAGCCTCAGCCACGACCAGCGCTACCTGTTCGTGGCCAGCTACGCCGTTGCCCCCGACCCGGGCGGCAGCCTGGTGGTGTTGCCGGTGGCGCGCGATGGCAAGCTCCAGAGTGCCGTCCAGCAATTGCGTCATGCGCCGAGCAAGGTCAATGCCGAGCGCCAGGCCGGTGCCCATGTGCATTCGCTGGTGTTGTCGCCCAATGGCCGACACCTCTACGCCAGCGACTTGGGGGCGGACAAGGTATTCATCTACCGCTATGACGGAGCCAGCACCGCGCAGCCTCTGAGCCCGGCGATTCCTGCCTCCGTCAGCCTGCCGCCTGGCAGCGGGCCGCGCCACCTCCTGTTCGATGCCAAGGGGCTACACGCCTACCTGACCCTGGAAATGAGTGGTGAAGTGGTGATGTTCGATGTGCAGGAGGCGGCACTGATCGAGCGCCAGCGCCTGCCCCTGAGCGAAAGCCAGGACGCGGCGGCAAAAGCCAGCGGTGGCTTGCATCTGTCTGCGGACGGGCGCTTCCTCTACGTCAGCAACCGTGGCACGGCCAACCAGATCGTGGTCTACACCATGGGCGAGAAAGACGGCCAGCTGAGCCTGTTGCAACGACGCTCGACAGAGGGCAACCACCCACGCGAGTTCACCCTGGACCCTAGCGGCAACTTCCTGCTGGTGGCCAACCAGAAAAGCGACCAGATCGTGGTGATGCGTCGCGACCCACGTACCGGCAAGCTTGGCGAAACGGTGCAACGCCTGCCCCAGGCGGCACCCTCGGACCTGAAGTTCATTGACTAATTATCAATCGGCGTGATGTTCGGTACTTCTGTAATGAATTTTTACAAGTCCTGACAGGGGCGTAGGTTTGACCCAAGGCCTTTACCGGCCGCTGTCAAACCACCGAAGTCGAGGATAGTCCCATGAATTTCAATCTCTTCCCGGTCATTGCCGCTTCCGCCATTTCCGCCTCCGTCGTCCTGCCGGCCCATGCCCAGGTCGAGAGCCGCGGTACATCGTCCAGCACCCACAGCTACACCGAGAAATACCTGCAACAGAGTGCGCACTTCCATGCGGCGCTCAATGGCAAGAGCGCTCACTGAAACGTGCGAAAAACCTGGTAATAGCACATCGCCATGTGATTGAATTTGACGCTGGTTTATTGACTCACCTGGGGTGAAGCATATGTGGCGTCTTGTGGCGGTTTTGGTATTGCTGATGTCGTCGCCGATCCTGGCGATTTGAAGGTTTTTTCGTGCTGATGGTTCAGCGAGCCATAACGGCCTTGAACAGATCCGACGCAAGCCACCCTTGCAACCAGCTCCGCAACCGCGGGTAAGGCGCCTCGGCGAACCATTCGGGTTCGACCCCGGCAAACTGGCGCAACAGTGGCAATAGCGCGGCATCGGCCAGGCTTGCGTGTTGGGCGAACAAGTAGGGCCTGCCGTCGAGCAGGCCCTCCAGTTCCGCCAGCCAGGGTTCTGCCTGCTCCCGATAATGCGCTCGGGAATGTGCCGGGTAGCGTTCGGCATATTTGTACAGGTTCACCTGGACCTTGAAGTCCTGGTCGTTACGCGCGATCAGGGCCTTGGCGTGTTGCGCCGCCAACGGGTCGGCAATCAAACGCCAATCCTCGGGGTCATGCTGCTCCAGCGCCCAGCGCATGATATCCAGGCTTTCCTCCAGCACCTCTTCCCCGGTATCGAGCACCGGCACCGTGCCCTTGGGCGACAGCGCCAGCAGCTCGGCGGGCTTGTGCTTCATCTGCACTTCATGAACCTGCACCTCGCAGCCGGCATAGCGCAGCGCCAGGCGTGCGCGCATGGCCCACGGGCAGCGGCGGAACGAATAGAGGATCACCCGCAGACCTCCACCTCGCTCAAACCATTGCCCTGGCGCCGCACTTGGATCTGCACCGGAATCCGCTCGTGCATCTCCTGCACGTGGGAAATCACCGCCACCTTGCGGCCCTGGGCCTGGAGGCCGTCGAGGGCGTCCATGGCCAGTTGTAGCGACTCGGGGTCGAGGCTGCCGAAGCCTTCGTCGATGAACAGCGACTCGATGCGCAAGGTGCTGGACGCCATCGACGCCAGGCCCAGTGCCAGGGCCAGGGAAACCAGGAAGGTCTCACCGCCCGACAGCGAGTGCACCGAGCGCAACTCATCGCCCATTTCAGTATCCAGCACCAGCAGGCCCAGGGCACTGCCACCGCGTTTGAGGCGGTAGCGCCGGGCCAGTTGGCGCAGTTGGCCGTTGGCGTGGTGCAACAGCAGGTCGAGGTTGTAGCCCTGGGCGATCTTGCGGAATACATCGCCCGAGGCCGAGCCGATCAAGGCGTTCAGCCGTGCCCAGCGCTGCCACTCGGCATAGGCCTGGGCGATGGCCTCGGCCAGTGCCTGGTGCGCCTGCTGGCGGCGTTGGTCGTCGGCCTGGCGGGCGCGCAGCTCGGCGCAGGCCTGCTCATGGCCGAGCAATTGCTCGCGCAGGGCGGCCAGTGCGGTGTCCAGGTCGTCGCCGGGGAGTTCTGCGTTGGCCTGGGCCCTGTGCTGCTGTAGGCGCTGCTCGCGCTCCTGAAGCAGTACGCGGCCCTGTTCCAGCGCTTTTTCTGCGCCTTGCAGGCGCTGGCGCAACTCGCCCACCTGGGCGTCGTCCATGGCCAGCAGGCGATCGAGGCCGTGGTCGTCCAGCTCGGGGTGTTCGGCGCGCCACTGGGCGATCTGCCCCTGCAACTGCTGGTGCTCTTGTTCCAGGGCGTGCTGGCGGGTGATGTTGGCCTTGAGCTCGCCGGCCAGGCGTACCCCCTGGGTGCGCGCCTCCTGCAACTGCGTGGCAGTGTCGGCCTCGGCTGCGCGGGCCTGTTCGACCTGCTGCTCCAGGTGCTGCTGCCAGTCTTCGGCGCGTGGTTGTTCGCCGAGCAGTTCGGCCAGGGTGTTGCGGGTGCTGTCTAGCTGTGTGGCCTGGGTATCGAGCTGTTGTTGCAACTCCTGCTGGCGCTGCACGCGGGCTTGATGCTGGTCGCGCAGGCGTTCGAGCTGTTGCTCGCGCTGTTGCAGCGCTTGCTGTTCATCCTTTTGCTGGTCGAGCTGCTGCAAACGCTGGGTGACTTGCTGGTCCAGTGCCATGAAGGTGTGGGCCGGGTCGTCGCGTAGCGCCTGTAGCCGGTCAGGTGGCAGCAGGGTGGCAAAGTCGGCAAGCGCCTGCTCCAGGCGCTCCTGGTCGGCGGCCAGGGCCTGGTGCTGTTGCTCCAGGTTGCGCTGAGCCTGCTGCTGGGCGTCGCTGGCGGCCTGCACCTGCTGGTTCAGGCGGGCGGCGTCTTTTTGCAGGGTCAGCAGGGTCGACTGGCGTTGCTCGTCGCGGGTGATTTCCTGTTCCAGGCGCTGCAACTGGGCGCTTAGCCAGGCGCTGCGGGCCTTGTCGTCATGGGCCTGGAGTGCTGGCCACAGGGTGTGGGCGGCCAGTTGCTCGGCCAGCGGTTGCAGCTGCTCGGCCAGTTGCGCCTGCTGGTGCTGGTATTCCTTGACCTGGCCGTTGACCACGCCAACCTGGGTACGCAGCTCGATCAGGCGGGTGTTGAGCTGTTCCACCTGCGCCACGGCGCCAGCTTCCTCGGCCTGGTCGTGCTGGCCGAGGCTGTGCAGCAGCGCCTCGGGCTGATGGAAGGGGTGCTCGGCGCTGCCGCACACCGGGCAGGGTTCACCGTCTTGCAACTGCGCGCGCAACTCTTCGACGCTGGCGCTGCGGGCCAGGCGCTGGCGTTCCAGCAGTTGCCGGGTCAGCGCCAGGGCCTGCTCGGCGGCTTGCAATTGGGCCTTGGCCGCAGTGCCTTCGCCGATCAGTTGCTGGCGCTGCTGCAAGGCCTGTTGCTGGCGTTCGCCCAGGCTATCGATGCCTTGTTGCAGCTCCTGCTCGCGGCTGTGCAGGCGCGACAGTTCTTCCACCGCGCGCTGCTGCTTGCGGTTGTCCTGCAGCATGCCGCCCAGCAGGCCCAGTTGTTCGGCCAGGGCGTGGGGTTCGGCGGCGGCTTCGCGGAACAGCACCTCGAGGGCATCGCGCTGCTCTTGCAACTGGGCGTTGGCCTGGCTGGCCTGGGCTTGCAGGCTGGGCAGTTCTTCGCGGCCCTTGGCCTGCCGGCTGGCCACTTGCAGCACCTGCTGGAGCTGGCCGCGATAAGCCGGCCAGGCCTGGTCGAAGGCTGCCAGGGGGTCGCTGTCGGACAGTGCGGTGTCGATTTGTGCCAACTGCTGTTGGCTGCGTTGCTGCTGTTCGTCGAGCTGTTGCAGCTGCGCGTGCAGTTCCTGGCTGGACTGCTCGGCCTGCGCAGCGGTGTCGCGCAGCTTGCCCTGTTCCTGCTCCAGGCGCGCCAAGGTGTTCTGCTCGGCGAAGGCCTGGCGCAGCTTCGGGGCGCTCTCGGTGAGGTTGGCCTGCGCCTGCTCCAGGGCTTGGCGAGCGCCGACCTGCGCCTGCTCCAGCTGCTCGGTGCGGGAATGCAGCTCGGCTTGCTGGCGCTGTTGTTCGTCCAATTCGCTGGCCAAGGGCGCCAATTGGTCGGCCAGGGCCTGCTGGCGGTGGAACTGGTGACGCTGCGGCGCCAGGCGCTCCAGGCGTTGCAGGTCAAGGCGCTGGTCGGCTAGTTGCTGCCAGTCGTGTTCGGCGTTTTTCAGCGTCTGGCCCGCTTCGTTGTGCTGGGCCTGCAATTGACGCTGTTCTTCGAGCCAGGTGCGCTGCTGTTCGAGCTGGCGCTCGCGGGCCTGGTCGGCCTTGAGCTGCTGCTGCGCCTGCTCGAGCTCCAGGTCCAGCGCGGCGCGGGCGTCGCTTTCCATCGGCAGCAGGTGCTCGGCTTGCTGCTTGAGGCTGTTGTGTGCCTCGGCGGCTTCGCGGGCCTTGCTGAACGCTTTTTGCCCCAGACGCGTATAGATAGCGGTGTTGGTGAGCTTTTCCAGCAGTTCGCTGCGCTCGCGATCGTCGGCCTTGAGGAAGGCGCTGAACTCGCTCTGGGCCAGCATCACCGCGCGGGTGAACTGCTCGAAGTTCAGCCCCAGGCGCGTTTCGACCAGTTGCTTGTAGTCGTTCTTGCCGCTGGCCAGCAATTGTTCGCCGTCCAGATCAAAGAAGCTCTGGCGGCTGTGCTGCAACTTGCCGTTGGCCTTGTCGCGGGCGCGGTTGGCTTCCCAGCGGGCGCGGTAGCGCTTGCCATCGATGCCGACGAAGTCGACTTCGGCAAAGCCGCTGCCGGTGCCGCGTCGTAGCAGGTTGCGTGGGTCATAGGTGGGAATCTCGCCGTCGGCGTCCGGCACCTTGGCTTCGCGACCGATGTCGTTGAGCCGTGGCACGGTGCCGAACAGCGCCAGGCACAGGGCATCGAGCAGGGTGCTTTTGCCTGCGCCAGTGGGGCCTGTGATGGCGAACAGGCCGGCGCTGGCCAGGGGTTCGGCGGTAAAGTCGATTTCCACGGGGCCGGCGAGGGAGGCCAGGTTCTTCAGGCGGATGGCCAGGATCTTCATGGCTGCTCCTCCAGTTGCACGTCCTGCAGCAGCAGGGCGAAGTCGGCCAGCACCTGGTCGTCGGCGGGGTTGCCGTAGGCTTGCTCCCAGGCACGGCTGAACAGGTCCTGCGGGGTCATCTGGCTGAGCTCGACGAACTCCAGCGAGTCGTCGTCCTGCGCGTTGCGACCGGCATATTCGGCACTGATGCGCACCAGGCGCACGGCCTTGCCGTGCAGTGCCGTCTCGATTTGCTGGCGCAGGTCGGGCTGCGGCTCGTCCAGGCGTACGCGCACTTCCAGCCAGGGTTGGCGGTTGGGGTCGTCGAGCAGGTCGACCACCGGCAGCTCGGCCAACTGCTCCAGCAGCTGCGCCAGGGGCGCCGGGCCGACCCGTTGCAGGGCCACGGCACGCGGTACCAGGCGTGGCTCCACGCTGACCAGCTCAGCACCGTTCAACTCCACCTCCAGCACCTGGTGTGGGTAGTTGATTTCGGCGAACGACAACGGAATGGGCGAGCCGCTGTAGCGGATGCGTGCCTCGCGGTTGACCTTCTGCGGCTTGTGCAGGTGGCCGAGGGCGACGTAGCCGATGGCCTTGTCGAACAAGCGCGCTGGCAGCGCCTCGGCGTTACCGATGATCAGGCTGCGCTCGGAGTCCTCCGACACCGATCCACCGGCCATGTGCGCGTGGCTGATGGCGACCAGCGCCTGGCCCTTCTTGCGCTTGGCCAGGGCGGCGGCGGTCAGTTGCTGGTGCACCTGGGTGATGCCTTGCAGGTAGTCGTCGCCCAGTTGCGGCCCAGTGACTTCCGCCGGGCGCAGGAACGGCAGGGCCAGGCACCAGGCGGCGACCTTGCCGCGTGCGTCGGTGAGCGGAATCAGCAGCCGCTCGGCGTCGAGCTGGCCTTCGTCGAGCCAGTGCACCCGGCCCAGCGCGTGGGTGCGCAGACGGCGCATCAGCGCGGCGGGCAGTTCGATGCGCGAGCCGGAGTCGTGGTTGCCGGCGATCATCACGATGTCCAGCTTGGGCTGTTGTTCGTGGGCCTGGACGATGAAGTCGTAGAGCCGCTCCTGGGCTTTGACCGGCGGGTTGACGGTGTCGAAGAGGTCACCGGCGATCAGCAGCGCGTCCGGTTGGCGCAGGCGTAACTGGCCGAGCAGCCAGTCGAAGAAGCAGGCGTGTTCGAAGTCGCGTTCCTGGCCGTGCAGGCTTTGGCCCAGGTGCCAGTCGGAGGTGTGAAACAGACGCATGGAGGATCCGTTGGATGGGGGCAGGGGGGCTATCAAGCGAGGGCGGTATGGTAACCCAAGCGCATCCTTCGCGAATCACCCCTGCAAGCAAGCCTATTTGGGGTAGAGCGGCGGCAGGTTTCCGCTTTCCGCCGTTGGTGCCAGTTCCTGCTCAGCCGGCGGAATAGTCCCAATCGCCCGCCACAACTCATCCCCATGCCAGTTCTGCCCACCCTCGCTATACAAGGCCCCATTCAACCCATCCAGCGCATCCGACAACGGCACGAAGCGCGCGGCCATCTCGGCCAGGGTCTGCGGCTGCTGGCGCGCCCAGGCATCCAGGGCCTGGCGCGTGGCATGCGGGTCGTTGGCCTGGCACGCACGCTTGAGGTCATCGAGCAAGGTACGTGGGCTCGGCCCACTCTGCGCCGCGCGCAACACCGCTGGCCGCGAGCGGGCACGCCACCACAGGGTGAAGCCGAGCAGATTGCCCAGCGCCAGCACCAGGGTCGCCAGTTGCCAAGGCCACAGTAGGGTAGAGCCGCTGTTGGCGGCGCCCACCGGGGTGTCGGCGCTCAGTGCCGGGTTGTCTTCCACGTTCAGGCTGCGTGCCGGCAGGCTGCTGTGCTCCAGGTGGTCCTCGCGGGTATTCCACCAAGTGACTTCCAGCGCAGGCAATTGCAGGTTGCCGCTGTGGGTCGGCACCAGTGCCTCGCGCTCTTCGCGGTTGGCGGTCATGCCGCGGTCGCTGATTTCGTTGCGCAGCACCGGTTGGTCCGGGTAGCGGCGCAAGCCGCGCGCCTCGGTGGCCGGCAGCGGCGGTAGCTGGGTACTGGACAAGCCTTCGGCGCGCAGGGTGATGCTGCGGGTCAGGGAGTCGCCGATTTGCGTCGTCTGGTTGCCCGGGTCGGGGTTCCAGCGCTCCTCCAGGCTCAGGCTGCGTGCCGGCAGCCAGGGCAGGTTGGCCGGCCAGGCATCGGGAATGGCACGGACCCGCAGGTGCAGGGGCAGCGAGCTGACCTGCACCTGGCGCCCGACCCGCGAGGTGCCGGGTGTGGGCGGGGAGCTGTCGGCTGCGGTGGCGGTGAAGGTCAGCGGCGGGATGTCGAGGCTGCCACTTTGCAGCGGATAGACCGCGTAGCGGGTCTCGATCACGCCATGGCGCACGCCGTTGATTTCCTTCTCATAGGTGCGCGACTCGCCCAATGGCTCGACCTTGGCGCCTTCGAGCTGCAAGGGGCTGAGGCTGCTGTCGTCGTACAGCGAAACCGAATGGTAGATACGCAGGGTTAGCACCGCCTGGGCCTGAACATACACCTCGGTGTTGTCCAGGGCGGCTTCGATGAACACCTGCGAGGCACTTTCCGGGCGGTTGGCGTCCGGTTGCAGCACCTGCAACTCAATGCCCTGGCTGCGCGACTGGCCCAACTGCAACTCGGGAATGCGCAAGCTGCCGCTGCGCTTTGGCAACAGGGTGATGATCCAGCGTGTGCTGGCGCGGGTTTCACCGTCGAGGGTGTGCAAGCTGTTGAGCTGGCGAGTGCCGCGCACCTCGAAGTCGCCCTCCAGGGCGCTCAGGTCGGGCTTGCCGAACAGCGTGACGTCCTGGCTTTCCAGGGTCAGCTCGAGGGTTTCGCCGGCTTCCACCCGGGTGCGGTCGATGCTGGCCTGCAGTGCGGGTTGCGCCTGGGCCAGGGAGAGCCAGAGAAGGCTGAGGAGAAGGACGCCGAGGCGACTCATCGTGGGGTTTCCTGATGCAGTTGCTGTTCGTACCAGAATTTGCGTCGCAACAGCTGGGCCGGGTTGTCGGGAATTTCCCGCAACCATTGTTCCAGGGCCTGGCGCTGTTCTGCGTCCAGGGCGGTCGAGGCTGGACGTGACGGTGGCTGGGTGGCGCTGTCGTCATCGCCGGCCTGGTTGCCGGGTGGTGCCGGGTGGTTCTGCGAGCTCTCGCCCGCTTGCTGGGCCTGGGCCTGTTCGTCGTCGCCGGGCGTGCCCTGGTTGGGGTTGCTGGTGGAGCTGCTGTTGCCGTCGGTCTCGTTGCCCGGCGTGCCTTGCGCATCACTGCCGGAGGGTTGCGCCTCGGCCTTGGCCTGGCGCTGTTGCAGGGCTTGCTCGACCAGGGCCTGGTTGTCCAGCGCCGCTTGCAGGTCGGGCTGGTACTCCAGGGCCTGATCGTAGGCGTCCAGCGCGGCTTCCAGTTCACCGGCACGGGCCAGGGCATTGCCTCGATTGTAGTGCGCTGGCGCGTCGTTGCCTTGGGCGAATGCCTGGGCTGCGGCGGCGAAATCACCGGCCTGGTACAGCGCAAGGCCCTGCCATTGCGGGTTCTCGAAGTGCCGGGCGGCCTCGGCGGGGCGCTGCTGCTCCAGCAGGCGCTGGCCGCGCTGGTCGGGGCGCCACCACAGGTCCTGGAACTCGAAGGCCTGGCTCGGCTGCGGCAGTGCCAGCAGCAGCGGCAGGCAGAACAGCCAGCCCCGTCGGCCGGCGCAGGCGGCCAGCAGCAACAGCGGTAGCAGCAGCCAGTAGCCTTGGTCGGCCCAGCTGTCCAGTTGCAGGGTCTGGCCGTCGTTGCGCAGGCTGCTCGGGTTGTCGAACAGGCCCAGGCCGCGCAGGTCGAGGTCGTCGATGCGGGCGTGGCGATAGCGCCCACCGGTTTCGCTGACGAAGCGCCTGAGCGCGGTGCTGTCCAGGCGCGGCACCAGGATGGCACCTTGCGCGTCCTTGAGGAATTCACCGTTGGCCTGGCGCACTGGCGCACCATCGGCGCTGCCTACGCCCAGCATCAGCAGCGGCGGTCCTTGGCGGCCCATGGCCTGGCGGATGCCTTGCTGTTCCTGCGGGCTCAGGGCCGAGCCGATCAGCAACAGGCGACCCTGGCCCAGGCCGCTCTGGGCCAGCAGCGCCAGGCCCTTGCGCACGGCCAGGTCGGCGCGTTGGCCCGGTTGCGGCATGATCGACGGGTCGATGGCTTCGAGCAGGTTACGGGTGGTGCCCAGGTCGTCCGACAGCGGCACCAGGGTATGTGCGCTGCCGGCATAGACCACCAGCGCGGTCTGGCTATCGCGGCGGTGTTCGAGCAGGTCGAGGATCTTGCGCCGCGCTTGCTCCAGGCGATAGGGCGGGCTGTCCTCGGCGAGCATCTGTGGGGTCAGCTCGAGCAGGATCACCAGCGGGTCGGCCGGGCGCTGGCGGGTTTCCTCCAGGCGCTGCCAGCTCGGGCCGAGCAGGGCCAGCACCACCAGCAGCCAGGCCAGGCCGAGGGCGACCCAGGGCAGTTTGCTGGTGCTGCCGCGGCCACCGCCCAGCAGCACACTGTGAAATGCCTGTGGCAGGATCAACTGCCAGCGGCCGGCGCGCTTGCGCCGATGCCACAGCTTGAACAGCAACCAGCCCAGCAGCGGCACTACCAGCAGCCACAGCGGGCGCAGCCAATGCGGCCATAAATCGATCATCGCCGCCTCCTCAAGCGCAGGCGCTTCAGGCGCTCGCGCCATTGTGGGTGGGGTTGCAGGAAGCGCGGGCGGCGCAGCAGGCGTTGCAGCAGGTTGTCCGGCCACTGCACGGCAATCACCAACAATACGCTGAGCAGCAGTGCCAGGGCCAAGGGCCAGGCATACAGCGCCTTGGCGGTGCGGGCCTGGGTCGGCTGCTGGGCGACCGGCTCCAGTTCATCGAGGGTATCGCCGATGGCATTCAGCTCGGCGCCGTCATGGGCACGGAAGTAGCGGCCCTGGGTCAGCTCGGCGATCTCCCTGAGCGAGGCTTCGTCCAGGTCCAGGCTCGGGTTCAGGCCCAGCAGGCCGGGGGTGCCGCTGGCCTCGGGGTCGGCACCGATGCCGATGGTGTAGATGCGTACCCCTTCCTGGGCAGCCAGGCGTGCGGCGGTCAGGGGGTGGATCTGCCCGCCGTTGTTGGCGCCGTCGGTGACCAGCACCAGAACCCGGCTCTGTGCCGGGCGCTGGCGCAGGCGCTTGACAGCCAGGCCAATGGCGTCGCCGATGGCGGTGTTCTTGCCGGCGATGCCGATCTGCGCTTCGTCGAGGAAGGTGCGCACGGTGCGTCGGTCGAAGGTCAGGGGCGCTTGCAGGTAGGCTTCGCTGCCGAACAGGATCAGGCCGACCCGGTCGCCCTGGCGGTCCTGGAGGAAGTCGCCGAGCAGCGCCTTGACCAGTTCCAGGCGGCTGAGTTCGTCGCCCTGCCATGGCATGTCGGGGAAGTCCATGGAGCCGGACACATCCACGGCCACCAGCAGGTCACGGCCGCTGGCGGCCACCGGCACCGGCTCGCCGAGCCACTGCGGGCGCGCTGCGGCCAGCAGCAGGAGCAGCCAGATCACCACGAAGGGGGCCTGCTGGCGCCAGGTTGGCAGGTTCAGGCGCGCGCGGCGCCCGGCCAGGCCTTCCAGTTCGCTCAAAAAGCCCACCTTGAGCACCGGCTCGCCACTGTCGGCGGCCGGCAGCACCAGGCGCATCAGCCAGGGCAACGGCAGCAGCAGGAAGATCCACGGCCAGGCCAGTTCAAACATGCTTGCGAATCCAGGTTTCGACCGCCTGGGCCAGCCCGCTGATGGCCTTGTCGTCGAGCTTGCACTCGGGCTTGTAGGCGCCCTCTACCAGCACCATCCAGCGGGTCAGGCCGGCGGCTGGGCAGCGGTTGTCGAGAAACGCCAGCCACTGGCGGCCGTTGAGGGTATGGCTGTTGGCACCGGGGTAGTGGCTGCGGCACAGGCGCTTGAGCAGGGCGTTGATCTTTTGCAGCCAGGCTCCGGCCGGGGCGCCGTCGTAGGGGCGCGGCAGGCGTGCAAGCTCGGCCAGCGCTTCCAGGCGCACCGGGTCCAGTGGCTGCTCGGCGCGTACGATGCGGCGCTTGCCAGGCCGCCAGCGGCGCAGGCGCCAGAGACCCCAACCCAGCAATGGCAGCAGCACCAGCAAGGCCCACCAGCCGGGTGCCGGCGGCCACAGGCCGATGGGCGCAGGGGCGATCAAGGGTTGCAGTTGGTCGAGCGGGTTCATCGGCCGCTCCCCGGGCGCTGGTTGAGGTACTCGCGCAGTTGCTCGATCATTTCGCTCTGGGTGCTCAGCGGCATCAGCAGCACCCGCAGTTTCTGCGCCAGCAGCTCCCAGCGCTCGATGCGTGCCTCGGCCTGCTGGTGGTAGTGCTGGCGCAGGTTGGCGTCCAGGGTATCGAGCTCAAGCTGCGCGCCGCGTTGGGCGAAGCGCAGCAGGCCGGCGGCGGGCAGGGCGTGGTCGAGTGGGTCGGACACCGGCAGCAGCAGCAGGTCGCAGTGGCGCGAGAGCATCGCCAGGTGCTGCTCGACCGCAGGGCTCAGGGCGCGCTCGTCACAGATGACGATGGCCAGGCTGCCGGGTCGCAGCACCTCGCGGGCGCGGCGCAGGGCCAGGCCCAGGCTGTCGGGCTGGGGCTTGGCCTCGGTGTGCAGCGACTGGTTGACCTTGGCCAGGCGGTTGAGCAGTTGCAGCAGGCTCTGCTTGCTGCGCCGCGGCTTGATTTCGTGGTGCTCGTGGTCGCCGAACACCAGGCCACCGATGCGGTCGTTGTGGCCCAGCGCCGCCCAGCCGAACAGCGCTGCGGCCTGGGCGGCAAGCACCGATTTGAACATCAGCCCGGAGCTGAAGAACAGCCGCTGGCTCTGCTCGACCAGGATGAAGATCGGCCGTTCGCGCTCTTCGTGGAACAGCTTGGTGTGCGGCTCCTGGGTGCGCGCGGTGACGCGCCAGTCGATGTTGCGCACGTCGTCGCCGGCCTGGTACACGCGCACCTGGTCGAAATCCACACCCCTACCACGCAGCTTGGAGTGGTGCAGGCCCACCAGCGGGCTGCGCTGGCCGGGCCGCGAGAACAGCTGGATCTCGCGCACGCGGTGGCGCATGTCGATCAGCTCGGCCAGGCCGATGCGGATGCCGGGTTCGGCCAGTGATGGGGTGGGCATGGGGTCAGGCGACGGCGACGACGTCGAGGATGCGCTGAACCACGCGGTCCTGGTCGATCCCGGCAGCTTCGGCCTCGAACGACAGGATCACCCGGTGGCGCAGCACATCGAACAGCACCGCCTGGATGTCCTCGGGGCTGACGAAGTCGCGCCCGGCCAGCCAGGCGTGCGCACGTGCGCAGCGGTCCAGGGCGATCGAGCCGCGGGGGCTGGCGCCGTAGGCGATCCAGTCGGCGAGCTCGGCGTCGAACTTGGCCGGGGTGCGGGTGGCCATCACCAGTTGCACCAGGTATTCCTCCACGGCATCGGCCATGTACAAGCCGAGGATTTCCTTGCGTGCGGCGAAGATTGCCTGCTGGCTGACCTGGCGCTCGGGCTTGACCTCGCCGCCCAGCGCTTCGCCACGTGCCTGCAGGAGAATGCGCCGCTCCACGGCGGCGTCGGGGAAGCCGATTTTCACGTGCATCAGGAAGCGGTCGAGCTGGGCTTCGGGCAGCGGGTAGGTGCCTTCCTGCTCGATCGGGTTCTGCGTGGCCATCACCAGGAACAGCGGCGACAGCTCGTAGGTGCTGCGGCCCACGCTGACCTGGCGCTCGGCCATGGCCTCAAGCAGCGCCGACTGCACCTTGGCCGGCGCGCGGTTGATTTCGTCGGCCAGTACCAGGTTGTGGAAGATCGGCCCTTGCTGGAACACGAAACTGCCGGTTTCCGGGCGATAGATCTCGGTGCCGGTGATGTCGGCCGGCAACAGGTCGGGGGTGAACTGGATACGATGGAACTGCGCCTCAATGCCCTCGGCCAGTTCCTTGATCGCCTTGGTCTTGGCCAGGCCCGGTGCGCCTTCAACCAGCATGTGGCCATCGGCGAGCAGGACGATCAGCAGGCGCTCGACGAGCTTTTCCTGGCCGAGGATCTGGGAGGAAAGAAAGGTGCGCAGCGCGATCAGCGCTTCACGGTGTTCCATCGTGGACGGTTCCTGGGAATAGGCCGGGGCGTGGCAGCGACTGTCGCCCAGGCAGGGGCTGATACTTTAATCCATCCGGGCCTGTGGCTACTAATGGGTGCAAGGAAATTTCTCTGGGGTAATCGCCATTTTTCCGATGTTTAAGGGTTTTCCTACTGGTTTGGTTGGCAATGCTTATTCCGTTGTTAGCGTGTTTCGCCTTCTTTTCAAGGTTTTGATAAGGAGGTATCGACATGTTTCAACAGGCCGAGCAGCCGTGCCCGGTACAACCCGTGGTAGTACGAGTGGGGGTGTTCTTCGATGGCTCAGGCAACAACCTGGCCAACAGCCTGACGGCAGGCGAGCGAACCGGCAGCTACGCCAATGCCCCAAGCAACGTGGCGTTGCTGCACGCGCTGTACCGTGCAAGCGCGAACGGGATACAGGGCCCGCACGGCATACTCTGCTTCAAGCTCTACATCGAGGGCATCGGTACTGCCGAAGGGCTGAACGATACACTCCATGGCCTGGTAACCGGGCGTGGTCATACTGGCGTCGAGGCGCGTGTACGCCAGTCCATGCAGCAGTTGGGGAGGCAGTTGCACGCTTGGCTCGGTGAGCACCCGCAGGTCGAGCTCAGTCATATCGAATTCGACCTGTTCGGCTTCAGCCGCGGCGCGGCGGCGGCCCGACACCTGGCCAACGACTTGCGCAAGGGCACAGGCAGCCTGCTGGGCCTGGCGCTGGGGGGGCGTGTTGGGCTGCAGTGGCAACGCCAGTTGTTCATCAACTTCATCGGCCTGTTCGACACCGTCGCAGCGATTGTCGCGCCGTTGGCCGGCAACTTCAGCCCAGCCAACGACAATTACGAAGGGCTGGCGCTCGAGCTCGACGAGACGCTGGCATCTCGGGTGGTGCAATTGGTAGCGGAGGATGAGGGGCGACATAACTTTCCTTTGGTCGCAACCCAGTGGGACATTTCTTTGCCGGGCGCCCATTCCGACATCGGCGGCGGCTACCGAGTGCGCGAGCAGGAGCGACAATTCCTGTGCAAACCCCGCTCCAGCCTGGTTTCGGCCAGCACGCCGATAGAGCGGACCCATGCCTATGCCGAGGTGCTTGAATTGCTAGGGGGGCTTGAATGCGCGTCAGAGCAGATCGTCACCTGGGAAGAGCTGCTGCCTGCGGCCCCGCACACGCAGGAAGAACCGCAAAAGCGCGCCTACGCGGTGCTATATCGGGAACGCGAGGTGCTGGGGCACCTTTCACGCATCTACCTGCGGATCATGCGGCAACTGGCGCTCGACAGCGGCGTGCCATTCGCCGTACTGGACGAGACCGACCCGTTGCACGCGTTGCCGGACGAGCTTCGGAACATCAGCCGCAAGCTGCATGACTACGCCTTGGGCCTTGCGGCTAACGGGGGCCTGACGCCCGAGGAGCAGAAGCTGCTGGGGGCGCGCTACATCCATCAGTCGGCGCACTGGAACCCGGTCAAGGGCCTGCGCAACAGCGAGCTGGACGCGTTCTACATCGACCGTCCCGCCGCTGCCGGGCGGGTGGTGCATGGTGTCGTGCAAGGCCATCGAACCTGAGTGCGGCAGTGGATAACGAAACAGCGTCTGGCACAAAGCACACACAATTCCACGTTGGCTGGAGGAAGTGACTGATCGGCCCTTGACCTGCCGCTGGCTTCTACTCGAACCCTCACACCGAGGAGTTTGCTATGAGAAGCGACGATATGAACGACCAGGGTCTGCCAACAATTACCTTGCGGGTGGGCGTATTTTTCGACGGGACGGGCAACAACCAAAGCAACAGCCCTATGAATTGTGTGCCCCCCTCGCCCGAGCAAACCGCTCAGGGCGGCAGCTATATCAATAGCGTCACCAATATCGGGCATTTGTATGATCGTTATGAGCGGACGATCGGAGCACTACCTACAGGCAGCCGCGAGGCCTTTCTCAAGTTGTATGTGGAGGGTATTGCAACCAAGGAAGGGCAGCCGGACTCGACCTACAGCTGGTATACCGGCATGGGCGAGTGGGGCGTGCGGGCGCGGGCCGAGCAAGCAGCGAAGAGCCTCGCCGAGCAATTGCAAGCAGCGTTGGCCGAGCGGCAGGTGAAAGTAGCCGGGCTGATGTTCGATCTTTTCGGTTTCAGCCGTGGCGCTGCCGCAGCCAGGCATTTTGCCAATGACCTGCTGAAGGCTGGCGACAGCCTGCTGGCCCAGGCACTGTCCGAACATTCGGCGTTGTTCGTGGCAGATTTTGACTGGCAATCGGGCCTGAGCGTCAGCTTCGTCGGGTTGTTCGATACGGTTGCTGCGATCGTTGACCCGATCGCAGGGGATTTCAGCCCAGCCAACGAGAAGAACGATAATTTGCAGCTGGGCCTGGATGCCACTTTCGAGAAGGTCGTGCAGTTGGTTGCAGGCGATGAGCATCGTGTCAATTACCCGCTGGTGCGCACGTCGAATGACATCGTACTGCCAGGGTGTCATGCCGATGTGGGCGGCGGCTACCCTTTGCGCATGACCGAGAAGGCGTACCTGTCAAAACCCTTCTACAGCAATGTGGACAGCGACACCCCAGCCCAGGACACCGACGCCTATGCGTCAGCGGCGGCCCTGCTGGCGGCCGAATATGCCGATTGCCCAGGCTATGAGCCACTCATCGAAGTTACCGAGCAACCCCGCCTGTTGGATGCGCTGGGCAAGCAGGTCAGTGCCGTGTTGTATCGCGAACGTGAAGTACTCGGGCATCTGGCGCTGATTCATCTGGAGGTCATGCACACGCTTGCCGTCGCCGCTGGCGTTCCATTGGTGATGCCGGGGCAAGTGCCGCAATGCCTGCATTTGCCCGCAGAACTGGAGGATATAGCTCGCAAGGTGCACGCTTACGCAGACGGCAGCACACCTGAGCTGGGCCTGAGCGATGATCAAAGGCATCTGCTGCGAGCACGCTACATCCATACCTCGGCGAACTGGAACCCTGGCCTGGGTGTTGAACTGCTACCGGGTGACCTGCTGTATTTCAACCGCCCGGCCGAAGGTGGACGAAAGGTCCAGCAAAACCGTTGAGACGCGCAGACGCTCAACGCTCTCTGACGTAGGTACCGGTGCCGTCGAGGATGTTGCGCAGCGTAAGTTCCACTTCTTCCAAGTCGCTGCCAGAGGAGGTCAGCAGGATCTCCAGCTGCTCATCGCCCTTGAGCGCGTCGCGGTCGCCCGGCGCCACTTCTATCAGCAGGCGCGAGGCGCTCAGGGTGACCTTCAGACCGTCGAGGGTCGAAGGTTCGTCGTCCAGGGTCAGGTCGACCGTGTCTTCGTCCGGGTAGCGGGTGAGCAGGAACATCTGGCCCTTGTCGCTGTGGCAGCACAGGGTCGCCATATTGTCTTCCTCGTCATCGCAGGGGGTGGCGAAGAGCAGGGCGGTTTTCAGTTGCATGGCGGGCTCGGGTCAAGGAAATGAAATGCGATTCTGCCAGTGTCGACAGGCGTTATAAACGCAATGTTACCGCCCCTTGACCGAATATGTCGCAGCGCTGCAAGCCGTGATGACCACTCAGTCGTTAAGCTGCCCAGTTGATGGGCACCCGTAAAGACACAGCCTGACGCAGTCGTCTTTGCAGATGCCCATTCCTGGAACGATGGACGTGTAGGTCACGTCCGACGCCTGGTTTCATGTCTTCCGCCTGGGGTTGGCTATCGTTGAACCCTGGACGGTGGACGCACGCGACGCTTCACCTATAACAAAGCCCAAGCGGAGTACCACAGATGGCGTTCTTCACCGCAGCCAGCAAAGCCGACTTCCAGCATCAACTGCAAGCGGCCCTGGCGCAGCACATCAGCGAACAGGCACTGCCACAAGTGGCGCTGTTCGCCGAACAGTTCTTCGGCATCATCTCTTTGGACGAACTCACCCAGCGCAGGCTTTCCGACCTGGCCGGCTGCACGCTTTCTGCCTGGCGCATCATCGAGCGCTTCGATGCCGCCGAACCTCAGGTGCGGGTCTACAACCCCGATTACGAACGCAACGGCTGGCAGTCGACCCACACCGTGGTCGAGGTGCTGCACCATGACCTGCCGTTCCTGGTCGACTCGGTACGCACCGAGCTGAACCGCCGCGGCTACAGCATCCACACCCTGCAAACCACCGTGCTGAGCGTGCGTCGCGGTGCCAAGGGCGAGTTGCTGGAGCTGCTGCCCAAGGGCAGCCAGGGCGAGGGTGTGCGCCACGAGTCGCTGATGTACCTGGAGATCGACCGCTGTGCCAACGCCACCGAACTGAACGTGCTGGCCCGCGAGATCGAGCAGGTGCTGGCCGAAGTGCGGGTGGTGGTCGCCGATTTCGACCCGATCAAGGCCAAGTTGCGCGAGGTGGTCGGGTTGGTCGAGCAGACCCCCTATGCCCCGGTTCAGCATGACAAGGCCGAAGTCACCGCGTTCCTGGAGTGGCTGCTGGACAACCACTTCACCTTCCTGGGTTATGAAGAATTCACTGTTCAGGCCAACGCCGAAGGCGGCCAGATGGTCTACGACGAGGCGTCGTTCCTGGGCCTGCCGCGTCGCCTGCGGGTGGGTCTGACCACCGAAGAACTGCGCATTGAAGATTACGCGGTCGCCTACCTCAACGAACCGCTGCTGCTGTCCTTCGCCAAGGCCGCGCTGCCCTGCCGCGTACACCGCCCGGCCTACCCGGACTACGTGTCGATCCGCCAGCTGGATGCCGACGGCAAGGTCATCAAGGAGCACCGCTTCATGGGCCTGTACACCACCTCGGTGTACGGCGAAAGCGTGCATGCCATCCCCTACATCCGCGTCAAGGTCGCCGAGGTCGAGCGCCGTTCCGGTTTCGATCCGAAGGCCCACCTGGGCAAGGAACTGGCCCAGGTGCTCGAAGTGCTGCCGCGCGACGACCTGTTCCAGACCCCGATCGACGAGCTGTTCAGCACCGCCATGTCGATCGTGCAAATTCAGGAACGCAACAAGATCCGCGTGTTCCTGCGCAAGGACCCATACGGTCGGTTCTGCTATTGCCTGGCCTACGTACCGCGTGAGGTCTACTCCACCGAAGTACGCCAGAAGATCCAGCAGGTGCTGATGGAGCGCCTGAAGGCCAGCGACTGCGAGTTCTGGACCTTCTTCTCCGAGTCGGTGCTGGCGCGCGTACAGCTGATTCTGCGGGTCGACCCGAAGAACCGCATCGACATCGACCCGCAGCAGCTGGAAAACGAAGTGATCCAGGCCTGCCGCTCGTGGCAGGACGACTACTCCGCCCTGGTGGTGGAGAACTTCGGCGAAGCCCAGGGCACCAACATCCTTGCCGACTTCCCCAAGGGCTTCCCGGCCGGTTACCGCGAGCGTTTTGCCGCGCACTCGGCGGTGGTCGACATGCAGCACGTGCTGGCGCTGTCCGACAGCAAGCCGCTGGCCATGAGCTTCTACCAGCCGTTGACCCAGCTGGGTGAGCGTCAGTTGCACTGCAAGCTGTACCACGCCGACACCCCGCTGGCGCTGTCCGACGTGCTGCCGATCCTGGAAAACCTCGGCCTGCGCGTGCTCGGCGAGTTCCCCTACCGCCTGCGCCACGCCAATGGCCGCGAGTTCTGGATCCACGACTTCGCCTTCACCTACAGCGAAGGCCTGAGCCTGGATATCCAGCAGCTCAACGACACCCTGCAGGATGCCTTCATCCATATCGTCCAGGGCGACGCCGAGAACGATGCCTTCAACCGTCTGGTGCTGACCGCCGGCCTGCCATGGCGCGACGTGGCGCTGCTGCGCGCCTACGCCCGCTACCTCAAGCAGATTCGCCTGGGCTTTGACCTGGGCTACATCGCCAGCACCCTGAACAACCATACCGACATCGCCCGCGAGCTGACCCGGTTGTTCAAGACCCGCTTCTACCTGGCGCGCAAGCTCACCCAGGAAGACCTGGACGACAAGCAGCAACGCCTGGAGCAGGCCATTCTCAGCGCCCTGGACGACGTCCAGGTGCTCAACGAAGACCGCATCCTGCGGCGCTACCTGGACCTGATCAAGGCCACCCTGCGCACCAACTTCTACCAGCCGGATGCGAACGGGCAGAACAAGTCGTACTTCAGCTTCAAGTTCAACCCGAAACTGATCCCCGAGCTGCCCAAGCCGGTGCCGAAGTTCGAGATCTTCGTCTACTCGCCACGGGTCGAAGGCGTGCACCTGCGCTTCGGCAACGTCGCCCGCGGCGGCCTGCGCTGGTCGGACCGCGAGGAAGACTTCCGCACCGAAGTGCTTGGCCTGGTCAAGGCGCAGCAGGTGAAGAACTCGGTGATCGTGCCGGTCGGCGCCAAGGGCGGCTTCCTGCCGCGCCGCTTGCCACTGGGTGGCAGCCGCGACGAGATCGCCGCCGAGGGCATCGCCTGCTACCGCATCTTCATCAGCGGCCTGCTCGACATCACCGACAACCTCAAGGATGGCGGCGTGGTGCCGCCGGCCAACGTGGTGCGTCACGATGACGACGACCCCTACCTGGTGGTGGCGGCCGACAAGGGCACCGCGACCTTCTCCGACATCGCCAACGGCATCGCTATCGACTACGGCTTCTGGCTGGGCGACGCCTTCGCCTCCGGCGGCTCGGCCGGCTACGACCACAAGAAGATGGGCATCACTGCCCGTGGCGCATGGGTGGGTGTGCAGCGTCACTTCCGCGAGCGCGGCATCAACGTGCAGGAAGACCCGATCACCGTGGTCGGTATCGGCGACATGGCCGGCGACGTGTTCGGCAACGGCCTGCTGATGTCCGACAAGCTCAAGCTGGTGGCGGCGTTCAACCACCTGCACATCTTCATCGACCCGAACCCGGAGCCGGCCAGCAGCTTCGCCGAGCGCCAGCGCCTGTTCGACCTGCCGCGCTCGGCCTGGAGCGACTACGACACCAGCATCATGTCCGAAGGCGGCGGGATCTTCCCGCGCAGCGCCAAGAGCATCGCCATCAGCCCGCAGATGAAAGAACGCTTCGCCATCGACGCCGACCGCCTGACGCCTACCGAACTGCTGCATGCCCTGCTGCAAGCACCGGTGGACCTGCTGTGGAACGGCGGTATCGGCACCTACGTCAAGGCCAGCAGCGAAAGCCATGCCGACGTCGGCGACAAGGCCAACGACGCCCTGCGGGTGAACGGCAACGAGCTGCGCTGCAAGGTGGTGGGCGAGGGCGGCAACCTGGGCATGACCCAGCTGGGCCGTGTCGAGTTCGGCCGCAACGGTGGTTCGGCCAACACCGACTTCATCGACAACGCCGGTGGCGTGGACTGCTCCGACCACGAGGTCAACATCAAGATCCTGCTCAACGAAGTGGTGCAGGGTGGCGATATGACCGAGAAGCAGCGCAACCAGCTGCTGGGCAGCATGACCGACGAAGTCGCGTCCCTGGTGCTGGGCAACAACTACAAGCAGACCCAGGCGCTGTCGCTGGCTGCCCGCCGCGCCCGCGAGCGGATCGCCGAGTACAAGCGCCTGATGGCCGACCTGGAGTCGCGTGGCAAGCTTGACCGCGCCATCGAGTTCCTGCCGTCCGAGGAGCAACTGGCCGAGCGCCTGGCCGCAGGCCAGGGCCTGACCCGTGCCGAGCTGTCGGTGCTGATCTCCTACAGCAAGATCGACCTCAAGGAGCAGCTGCTCAAGTCGCTGGTGCCGGACGACGACTACCTGACCCGCGACATGGAAACCGCGTTCCCGCCGTCGTTGGTCAGCAAGTTCGCCGAGGCCATGCGTCGCCACCGCCTCAAGCGCGAAATCGTCAGCAACCAGATCGCCAACGACCTGGTCAACAACATGGGCATCACCTTCGTGCAGCGCCTGAAGGAGTCCACCGGCATGAGCCCGGCCAACGTCGCCGGAGCCTATGTGATCGTGCGGGACATCTTCCACCTGCCGCACTGGTTCCGCCAGATCGAGGCGCTGGACTACCAGGTTCCGGCCGAGATCCAGCTGGCCCTGATGGACGAGCTGATGCGCCTGGGCCGCCGTGCTACCCGCTGGTTCCTGCGCAGCCGTCGCAACGAGCAGGATGCCGGCCGCGACACCGCGCACTTCGGGCCGAAGATCGCCCAGTTGGGCCTGAAGCTCGACGAGCTGCTCGAAGGCCCGACCCGCGAGCGCTGGCAGCAACGCTACCAGGGTTATGTCGAGGCCGGTGTGCCAGAACTGTTGGCGCGCATGGTCGCAGGCACTTCGCACCTGTACACCCTGTTGCCGATCATCGAGGCCTCGGACGTCACCGGTCACGAGCCGGCGCAGGTGGCCAAGGCGTTCTTCGCCGTGGGCAGCGCGCTGGACCTGACCTGGTACTTGCAGGAAATCAGCAACCTGCCGGTGGAGAACAACTGGCAGGCCCTGGCCCGCGAGGCGTTCCGCGACGACATCGACCTGCAGCAGCGCGCCATCACCATTTCCGTGTTGCAGATGACCGATGCGCCTGAAGACATGGACGCCCGCGTGGCCCTGTGGGCCGAGCAGCACCGGGTGATGGTCGAGCGCTGGCGCGCCATGCTCGACGACCTGCGCAACGCCACCGGCACCGACTATGCGATGTACGCGGTAGCCAACCGCGAGCTGGTCGACCTGGCGCTGAGCGGGCAGTCGGTGGTGATACCGTCCTGAGCCCTGCGCTGAAATGAAAAAGCCCCGGCAGTGATGCCGGGGCTTTTTTGTTTGGCCCTATCGCGGGGCTACTTGAACCGCCGCTCCACCCCTTTCTCCACGAGGATCTTCGCGGAGATCTCTTCCACCGAGAAATGCGTGGAGTTGATGTTGGGAATGTTCTCCCGGCGGAACAGGTTCTCCACCTCGCGCACCTCGAACTCGCACTGGGCAAAGCTCGAATAGCGGCTGTTGGGCTTGCGCTCGTGGCGAATGGCCGTGAGGCGGTCGGGGTCGATGGTCAGGCCGAACAGCTTGTTGTGGTGCTTCTTCAGCACCGCTGGCAGCTGCAGGCGCTCCATGTCGTCCTCGGTCAGCGGGTAGTTGGCCGCGCGAATACCGAATTGCATGGCCATGTACAGACAGGTTGG
Organism: Pseudomonas sp. NPDC089554; assembly: GCF_050280645.1. NCBI lineage: Bacteria > Pseudomonadati > Pseudomonadota > Gammaproteobacteria > Pseudomonadales > Pseudomonadaceae > Pseudomonas > Pseudomonas sp. NPDC089554. The sequence goes on along the minus strand of NZ_JBNNVR010000076.1, from coordinate 1,909 downwards.
CGTTTTGCCGCAGCGCGACACACCGACCAGGATCAGGTCGGCCTTGTCGTAGTAATGGGTGCGGGCGCCATCGTCGTTGTCCAGGGCGAAGTTGACCGCCTCGATGCGTTCCATGTAGTTGGAATTGCCGCCGATCGAATGGGACTTGCCCACGGAATACGACGAATGGGCGGTCAATTCCTGCTCGAGCGGGGACAAAAACGTCGAGAAGATGTCGATCATGAAGCCATTGGAGGTGGCCAGGACTTCGCGGATGTCCTGGTTGACGATGGTGTCGAAGATGATCGGGCGCACCCCGTCGCGCTCGGCGGCGGCGTTGATCTGCTGGACCATGGTCCGCGCCTTGTCGAGGGTATCGATGTAGGGGCGGGTGAATTTGTTGAACGGAATGCTATCGAATTGCGCAAGCAGGCTTTGACCCAGGGTTTCGGCCGTGATGCCGGTACCATCGGAGATGAAGAACGCAGTTCGTTTCATTTGTACCCTGAGCCTTAAGCTGCCGAATGTTTCTGGATATGATAGGTTCGGTTTGCCGAACGTGGTCGTTCGGCATTCTGCCATATTTTGCGAACCTATTTTCCAGGTCCAGGCCACAAGCGCCCGGCCCAGTCGGCAGAGCCGGCAGGCGAGCGCCCTTGAGCTTTCCAACACAGTTATTGGAGACATCACCTTGGTTGAGTACGTAGTTTCCCTCGATAAGCTCGGCGTCCATGATGTGGAGCATGTGGGGGGCAAGAACGCATCCCTGGGCGAGATGATCAGTAACCTCGCAGGCGCCGGTGTCTCGGTGCCAGGCGGTTTTGCCACTACGGCCCAGGCGTACCGCGATTTTCTCGAGCAAAGTGGCCTGAACGACCGCATCCACGCGGCGCTCGATGCGCTGGACGTCGATGACGTCAACGCCCTGGCCAAGACCGGCGCGCAAATCCGCCAATGGGTCATGGAAGCCGAATTCCCGGCGCGCCTGGACGCCGAAATTCGCACCGCCTTCGCTGCGATGTCCAATGGCAACGACAACATGGCCGTGGCCGTGCGTTCCTCGGCCACCGCCGAAGACCTGCCGGACGCCTCGTTCGCTGGCCAGCAGGAAACCTTCCTGAACATCCGTGGCGTCGACAACGTGATCCGGGCGGCCAAGGAAGTGTTCGCCTCGCTGTTCAACGACCGCGCCATCTCCTACCGCGTACACCAGGGCTTCGATCACAAGCTGGTGGCGCTGTCGGCTGGCGTGCAGCGCATGGTGCGTTCGGAAACCGGTACTGCCGGCGTGATGTTCACCCTCGACACCGAGTCGGGCTTCCGTGACGTGGTGTTCATCACCGGCGCCTACGGCCTGGGTGAAACCGTGGTGCAGGGTGCGGTCAACCCTGACGAATTCTACGTGCACAAACAAACCTTGCAGGCCGGTCGCCCGGCGATCCTGCGTCGCAACCTGGGCAGCAAGGCGATCAAGATGGTCTATGGCGAAGAAGCCAAGGCCGGTCGTTCGGTCAAGACCGTCGAGGTCGACCGTGCCGAGCGTGCGCGCTTCTGCCTGAGCGATGCCGAAGTCAACGAGCTGGCCAAGCAGGCCATGATCATCGAGCAGCACTACCAGCGCCCGATGGACATCGAGTGGGCCAAAGATGGCGATGACGGCAAGCTGTACATCGTCCAGGCGCGCCCTGAGACCGTGAAGAGCCGTTCCAGCGCCAACGTCATGGAGCGCTACCTGCTCAAGGAAAAAGGCACTGTACTGGTCGAAGGCCGGGCCATTGGCCAGCGCATCGGCGCCGGCAAGGTGCGGGTGATCAACGACGTTTCGGAAATGGACATCGGGAGGAACACATGCCATACCGTCTGCTGTGCCTGGCCCTGCTTCCCTTCGCCCTGGCCGCCTGCCAGGGCACCAACCCGTACGTGGCAAGCT
>NZ_JBNNVR010000075.1:0-27970 GCF_050280645.1 Pseudomonas sp. NPDC089554 | reverse complement strand
GCGGGTTGGCCTTGGAGAACCCCAGGTTCGGCGGGATCACCCCATGGAACACCGCCAGGGTCGCGCGGATCATGTCGTCGACATAGGGGTAGATCGACTTGTCGTCGGCCACCCCGGTGCCCACGGCGTTGGCCAGCACCACGTTGCCGGAGCGGTAGGCAGCGATCAGGCCGGGCACGCCGAGCATCGAGTCGGGGTTGAACGACAGCGGGTCGAGGTAGGCATCGTCCAGGCGCCGGTAGATCACGTCCACCTGGCGCGGGCCTGCGGTGGTGCGCATATAGACGTGGTCGTCGCGCACGAACAGGTCGGCGCCTTCCACCAGTTCCACGCCCATCTCGCGGGCCAGGAAGGCGTGCTCGAAATAGGCGCTGTTGAAGCGGCCGGGGGTGAGCACCACGGCGGTGGGGTTGTCCAGCGGGCTGGCGCTCTTGAGGGTGTCGAGCAGCAGGTTCGGGTAGTGGTCGATGGGGGCCACACGCTGGGCAGCGAACAGCTCGGGGAACAGGCGCATCATCATCTTGCGGTCTTCGAGCATGTAGCTCACGCCGCTGGGGGTGCGCAGGTTGTCTTCGAGCACGTAGTAGCTGCCATCGCCGTCACGCACCAGGTCGACCCCGGCGATGTGCGCGTAGATGTCGCGGTGCAGGTCCAGGCCGCGCATGGCCACTTGGTAGCCTTCGTTGGCCAGCACTTGCTCGGCGGGGATGATGCCTTCCTTGATGATGCGCTGGCCGTGGTAGATGTCGCTGAGGAACAGGTTCAGCGCATGCACGCGTTGGATGCAGCCACGCTCGACGATGCGCCACTCGCTGGCCTTGATGCTGCGCGGGATGATATCGAAGGGAATCAGGCGCTCGGTGCCTTGGGCGTCGCCGTACAGGGTGAAGGTGATGCCAGCGCGGTGGAACAGCAGGTCGGCTTCGCGTCGACGTTGTTCCAGCACCTCCGGAGGGGTGTCGGCCAGCCAGCGCGCGAAGGGTTGGTAGTGCGGGCGGCAGCCACCCTGCGCGTCGTACATCTCGTTAAAAAATTCTCGTGCCATTAACCACTCCTTGCGGCGATATACACGGCTTTTTCTGACTTCGCCGATTGGGTTCGCCGGGGCCTTGCAACGCTTATGTGAGTTCCTGCGTTTTTTTAACGGTAGGGGGTGTGGTGCGCGGGGATACCTGTGTGGCCTTGGCGTGGTGAAGGTTGGTGCAAGGGTTGTGCCCAGGTGCTGGAAGTGCTGTGGCAGAGCGCTGGGCAGGGTTTTGCGGGGGGTTCGCTGGGAAAGGCTGTGGGCGAAAACGGTGCAGGTGGGGAATGGGGGTGGGCTGCAATGGCCTCATCGCGGGGCAAGGCCTTAAATCCAGCACGGCCCCTGTAGGAGCGGGCTTGCCCGCGAAGAAATCACCGCGGTGTATGGCCGGGGCTGCGCCCCGGTTCGTGGGCAAGCCCGCTCCTACAGGGGTGTGCAGGCTGATCAGGGCTGGTATTTGAGGCCTAGCTCTGCCGATAGCCGGGCAGTCACGTCTTTGATCATCGGCACCAGCTGGCGCATCTTTTCTTCGGGCATGTAGGGCACGGTACTGGCCACGCTGATGCCGGCCACGATGCGGCGGCTGGCATCGCGCACCGGCGCGGCCACGCAGCGGATCGACGGTTCGTTGTCTTCCAGGTCGAAGGCATAGCCCCCCGCTACATACTCGGCCATGCGCTGCTCGACCTGCGCCCAGGTCTGCTCGGTATGGTGCGGCCAGAACGCACTCTTGCCGCCCACCGGCAAGCTGGTCTCGTACAGGCGCTGCCACTCGGCCGGGGTGTCATCGAGCATCAGCGCCTTGCCGATGCCGGTGCGCGCCAGCGGCATACGGTGGCCGACCCGCGAGCGCATCTCCGGGCCATTGCGCCCAGGAATCTTGTGCAGGTACAGCACCTCGTCGCCTTCGCGGATGGCCAGGTGGATGGTGTCGCCGGTCAGTGCCGAAAGCTCGTCCAGATAGGGTCCGGCCAGAGTCACCAGGGGCAGTTCTTCGCGGGCCTGAAAACCCAGCTCGATCAGCTTGGGGCCAAGCAGGTAACCCACCTGGGGCACCACGCGCAGGTAGCGCTCCTCCACCAGGCAACTGGCCAGGCGGTGGGTGGTGCTGCGGGTGGTGCCGATCAGCCGGGCAATGTCCTTGAGGTCGCGCGCGCCAGCGGCCACGGCCTGCACCACGGCCAGGCCGCGCAGCAAGGTCTGGGTGCCAGTGGGGGCGGTTTTTGGGTCTTCCTGCATGTGCGGCCTTTATCGTTGAGCGAGTGGGCGGGCGACATTATGTTCGCCCGCACCCCGCACCTACAACTCGATGCGCTCCACCTTGCCCACCAGCAGGATGTACGACAGCGCGCCTATCAACGCCAACACCGCGATATAGGTGATGGCTGGGGCGAAGGAATCGCCGCTGACCAGAAAGCCAATCACGATGGGCGTGACGATCGCCGACAGGTTGCCGATAAAGTTGAACACCCCGCCGGTCAGCCCGAGCAGGCGCGCCGGGGCCAGGGTCGAGACCAGCGACCAGGTGATCGAGGCCAGGCCGTTGCCGAAGAACGCCAGGGCCAGGAAAGCGATCACCAGCGGGGTCGACTCGACGAAGTTGGCGCCGATCAGCGCGGTGGAAATCAGCAGGCCGCTGATGATCGGCAGCTTGCGCGCCAAACCAATGCTCGCCCCTCGACGAATCAGCCAGTCGGAGAACAGCCCCGAGCACAGCACGCCGACGAAGGCCGCCAGAAACGGCAGCGATGCCAACAGGCCAGACTTGATGAAGTCCATGCCGCGGTATTTGACCAGGTAGGTGGGGAACCAAGTGAGGAAGAACCACAGCGTCGAGTTCAGGCAGAACTGGCCGAGGTAGATGCCCCACAGCTTGCGCTTGCTCAGCACGATGCCAAGGTCGGCCCAGCTGAACTTGGCCTTGACCTTGGCCTGCTCGGCCTGGATATCCACCAGCCCACCGCCCTCGCGAATCAGGTCGATTTCGGCTTGGTTCACGCCTTTGAAATCCCGTGGCTCGCGATACACCGCGTACCAGATCACACCCCACACGATGCCCACGCCGCCGGTGATGACGAACACCATGTGCCAGCCGAACTCATGTTGCAGCCAGGCCAGCACCGGGGTGAGGAACGCCAGGCCGACGAATTGCCCCGAGGTATAGAAACCAATGGCCGTGGCCCGCTCACGCTCGGGGAACCAGGTGGTGACCACCCGGCTGTTGATCGGGTAGGCCGGAGCCTCCAGCGCACCCACCGCCATGCGCAGCACGAACAGCGCGATGAAGCTGGCGGCAAAGCCCAGCATCACCGTGGCCAGCGACCACAGCACCAGCGCCACGGTGTAGAGGATGCGCGGCGGCACCCGGTCGACCAGCCAGCCGCCGGGAATCTGCATAGCGGCGTAGGTCCAGCCGAACGCCGAGAAGATCAGGCCCACCTGGATCGGGTCGATGCCCAGCTCGCTGGTCAGCGCCGGGGCGACGATCGACAGGTTGCTGCGGTCCAGGTAGTTGATCACCACGGTGATGAACAGCAGCACCATGATGAAGTAACGCTTGCGGCTGGGCGCCGCCAAGGCGGCCTGCCCGGCGAGGGTGTGCGGGTGCATGGGAAGTGCCTCTTGTTGTGTTTATTGAGGTCGTTGCTATGCGGTGGGTTGGCGAGGCGGCATTACCACTCGGCGAAGCTGCCATCGGCGTGGCGCCACACCGGGTTGCGCCAGCGGTGGCCAACGGCGGCACGTTCGATCACGTATTCCTCGTTGATCTCGATGCCCAGGCCTGGGCCGTTGGGGATCTTCACCATGCCCTGTTCGTAGTCGAACACGTCGGGGTCGCGCACGTAGTCGAGCAGGTCGTTGCTCTCGTTGTAGTGGATGCCCAGGCTCTGCTCCTGGATGAACGCGTTGTAGCAGGCGGCATCGAGCTGCAGGCAGGCCGCCAGGGCAATCGGGCCCAGGGGGCAGTGCAGCGCCAGGGCCACGTCGTAGGCCTCGGCCATGTTGGCGATCTTGCGGGTTTCGGTGATGCCGCCGGCATGGGAGGCATCGGGCTGGATGATGTCGACGTAGCCTTCACTGAGCACGCGTTTGAAGTCCCAACGCGAGAACAGCCGCTCGCCCAGGGCGATGGGCGTGCTGGTCAGCGGGGCCAGTTCCTTGAGCGCTTCGTAGTTTTCGCTGAGCACCGGCTCTTCGATGAACATCAGCTTGAACGGGTCCAGCTCCTTCATCAGCACCTTGGCCATGGGCTTGTGCACCCGGCCATGGAAGTCGACGCCGATGCCGACGTTCGGGCCCACCGCATCACGCACGGCGGCAACATTGGCCAGCGCCTGGTCGACCTTGTCGAAGGTGTCGAGAAATTGCAGCTCTTCTGTGCCGTTCATCTTCACCGCAGTGAAGCCTCGGGCCACGGCCTCTTTCGCGGCGCGCGCGGTGTCGGCGGGGCGGTCGCCGCCGATCCACGAATACACGCGGATCTTGTCGCGCACCTGGCCACCGAGCAGGTCGCTGACCGACACCCCCAGGGCCTTGCCCTTGATGTCCCACAGCGCCTGGTCGATACCGGCCAGGGCGCTCATGTGGATGGCCCCGCCGCGGTAGAAGCCGCCGCGGTAGAGCACGGTCCAGATGTCTTCGATATTGCGTGGGTCCTTGCCGATCAGGTAGTCGGACAATTCCTCGACGGCAGCAGCAACGGTGTGGGCGCGCCCTTCTACCACAGGCTCGCCCCAACCGGTCACGCCCTCGTCGGTCTCGACCTTGAGGAAGCACCAGCGTGGCGGAACGATGAAGGTGGTCAGCTTGGTAATTTTCATCTGCTTGTCTCTCTTGTTGGATGCAGTGCAGGAAAAGGGGAATTAGCGCAGGGCTTTCCAAGCGGTCACATAGGCCTGGGCAGCGGCAGCGACCTGCTCGGGCGTCATGCCCGGCTTGTACAGGCCGGAGCCCAGGCCGAAACCTCGGGCGCCAGCGTCGTAGAACGGTTGCATGTTGTCGGGGGTGATACCGCCGACTGGCGCCAGCAAGGTGCCGGCAGGCAGCACGGCGAGCCAGGCCTTCACCACCGCCGTGCCCATCTGCTCGGCGGGGAACAGCTTGAGGATGTCGGCCCCTTCGGCCAGGGCCGCGAAGGCCTCGTTCGGCGTGGCCACGCCCGGCGCCAGGAACAGGCCCGCCGCCTTGGCCGCCCGCAGCACCTGCGGGTCGCTGTGGGGCATGACGATCACCTGGCCGCCCGCCGCTTTCACCTGCTGCACCTGCGCAGGCTTCAGCACGGTGCCGGCGCCGACCAGGCAATCGGCGGGCAGGCTGTCGCGCAGGATACGGATGCTCTGCAACGGGTCAGGAGAATTGAGCGGCACTTCGATCACACGAAAACCTGCGCCATACAGCACCTCGCCGATGGCAGCGGCTTCGGAGGGCTTTAGCCCGCGCAGAATTGCAATCAGACCAGTGTGTGCCAGGGCTTGTTCGAGCATGACGGGCGTCCTTCAGGATGAATGGGCGGCGCTGGCACGCACCAGGCCGGCAGCGAGCGCCAGTTGCCACAAGCCGCGCTCGGTGGCCTGCTCGACAACGCTCACATGGGTGAAACCACAGGCTTGCAACGCACGGCTGTAGCGCACGCAGAGCTGGCCATTGCCGATCAGCGCGATGGCCGGCAGGTGCACGCTGTTGCGGCGTTGGCGTTGCAGCTTGGCAAGCGCTGCCAGTTCGTGGCCGATCAGCAAGCCGGAGAGGTAGTCGGGCTGGGCGCTGGCGCTCAGCTCGCCGGTCAGGCCCAGGGTGCGCGCGCTGAACAGCGTGGACAGCGGGCCGGCCTCGCCTTCGGCAGACAGCGCCACCTGCACGCCATGGTCGAATGCAGGCGCATCGAACGCGCCACCGCGCTGCTGGGTGCGACCAAGAATGCTGTGCTCGCTGAGCACCGCGAACACCTCGCCGGTCATGAAGGTGTCGAACTGCACGATGCAGCCTTCGCTCACCTGCACCCATTTCGAATGGCTGCCAGGCAGGCCGATCAGCAGGTCGTCAGCGTTCAAGGCAGGCAGCGCGCCGAGCACCTGGGTTTCTTCGCCACGCATCACATTGGGCAGGCGCGAACGCTGGATCACGCCGGGCACGATGTGCACATCCGCGCCGCGAAGGCTGCGCACGGCTTGCAGGCCAGAGCCCAGGGTCGCGACGTTGGCCGGGGTATCGCGGTAGGCCGCCTCGCGCCAGCCCTGGGCGCTGCCGACCATGCCACAGGCGATCACCGGCAGGTTGGGCTGGGCGTCAAGCCAATCGCCACAGGCATCGTCGAAGGCCAGTTCGAAGCCGTCGTTGCAGGGCTGGCCGTTGATCAGGCGCGAGGCTTTGGGCAGTTGCATGATGCCGCTGGGCAGCGCGCGGGTATCCAGCACCTGGCCGTCGTCGGCGAGTTTGTAAGCACGAAGTGAGGTGGTCCCCCAGTCGAGCGCGATCAATTGCGCCTGCATCGCTTCACCTGTTCTGTTCTTGGCAGTGAGTGAGGCGACTATAAACCTGGGAACGACAAAATTCCAATATGTAAAATACAATCCCATATATAGGGATATAAGTAGTTTCCTGAAAGATTGCTCACCGCGCAGACAAAGTCATAGTACGACATCTATTTTTAGCAGGTGCCTGAGATAGACGCCTCGGCTCCGAATTTCACTTCAAGCCTCGATTTTATTGAGATCCAGAGCGTTGACAGGCCGATTTCCGGTTGATAATAATCCGCGAAGTTGTACGACGACGCATAACAAAAACAATCAGCGGACGATCACTATGTCGACATTCAACACGCCCCACCTGCGCCCATCGCCTCCTCTCTTCGCCTCGCCCACGGCCACCTAGCGCCGCAACTTCTTCTTCACCCCCAAGGCCTTCATCCGGCCTGCAACCCACTTGCCCCTGTCGCAGGACGCTTGCACGCGCCCGGCAGATGGGCTGCCACACCTTTTGCGGAGCACAACAATAATGACCATCTGCCAAAGAACCTTCCCTTTCGCACTGTTGGGCGCCGGCCTGTTCGGTGGCCTGCCGGCCAGCGGCCTGGCCGAGGGCTTCGTCGAAGATGCCAAGGCCACCCTGGGCCTGCGCAACTTCTACATCAACCGCAACTTCACCAACCCGGCCAACCCGCAGAGCAAGGCCGAGGAATGGACGCAAAGCTTCATCCTCGACGCCCGCTCGGGCTTTACCCAGGGGCCGATAGGCTTCGGCGTGGACGTGCTGGGGCTGTGGTCGGTCAAGCTCGATGGCGGTGGCGGCACCTACGGCACGGCGTTGCTGCCGCGCCACGACGACGGTCGCCCCGCCGATGACTACGGGCGCTTGGCGGTGGCGGGCAAGGGGCGCATCTCGAAGACTGAATTGAAGATCGGCGAATGGATGCCAGTGCTGCCGATCCTGCGCTCGGACGATGGCCGCTCGCTGCCGCAGACCTTGCGCGGCGGCCAGGTGACCTCCAACGAGATCAATGGGCTGACCCTGTACGGCGGCCAGTTCCGCGCCAATAGCCCACGCAATGACGCGAGCATGGACGACATGAGCTATGCCGGCGCGCTGTCGGACCGCTTCAACTTCGTCGGTGGCGAATACAAGTTCAACGACAACCGCACGCTGCTCGGGCTGTGGAATGCCGAGCTGAAGGACGTCTACCAGCAGCAGTACCTGCAACTGAGCCACAGCCAGCCTGTTGGCAACTGGACCCTGGGTGCCAACCTGGGCTACTTCCAAGGCGAGGAAGACGGCGCCGAACGGGCCGGCAAGCTCGACAACAAAACCTACTCCGGGATGTTCTCGGCACGCTACCTGGGCCACACCTTCTACGTAGGCCTGCAAAAGGTCAGTGGCGACACCTGGATGCGCGTCAACGGCACCAGCGGCGGCACCCTGGCCAACGACGCCTACAACGCCAGTTTCGACAACGCCAACGAACGCTCCTGGCAACTGCGCCACGACTTCAACTTCGTCACCCTGGGCATTCCCGGGCTGACCATGATGAACCGCTACATCAGCGGCCGTGACATCCACAGCGGCGCGGTCAGCGATGGCAAGGAATGGGTGCGCGAGTCGGAGCTGGCCTACGTGATCCAGGGCGGGCCGTTCAAGAACCTGGGCATCCGCTGGCGCAATTCGAGCATCCGCCGTGACTTCAGCAACAACGAATTCGACGAGAACCGACTGATCGTCAACTACCCGCTGTCGATCCTGTAGAGCGTGCCGATTCGCCATTGACAAGCGCCAGAACCGCTGTCGATAATCGCGCACGGTCATATGACAACATACAACAATTCCAACAATCAAAGAGCCGGACTATGACTACCACGCCCTACAAGCGCCTGCTGCTCACCGGAGCCGCAGGCGGTCTTGGCAAGGTGCTTCGCGAACGCCTCACAGGCTGCGCCGAAGTGCTGCGCCTTTCCGACATCAGCCCCATGGCACCTGCCATCGGGCCTCATGAAGAAGTCATCACCTGCGACCTGGCCGACAAGGCCCAGGTTCACGCCCTTGTCGAGGGCGTGGACGCCATTGTGCATTTCGGCGGCGTGTCCACCGAGCACAGCTTCGAAGATATCCTCGGCGCCAACATCTGTGGCGTGTTCCACATCTACGAGGCAGCGCGCAAGCACGGCGTGAAGCGCGTGGTGTTCGCCAGCTCCAATCACGTGATCGGCTTCTACCGCCAGGACGAGCGCATCGACGCCCACGCCCTGCGCCGCCCAGACGGCTACTACGGCCTGTCGAAGTGCTACGGCGAGGATGTCGCCAGCTTCTACTTCGACCGCTACGGCATCGAGACCGTCAGCCTGCGCATCGGCTCGTCGTTCCCCGAGCCGCAGAACCCGCGCATGCTCTGCACCTGGCTGAGCTACGACGACCTCACCCAGCTGATCGAACGCAGCCTGTTCACCCCCGACGTGGGCCACACCGTGGTCTACGGCGCCTCGGACAACCGCACGGTGTGGTGGGACAACCGCTACGCCGAACACCTGGGCTATGTGCCCAAGGACAGCTCCGAGGTGTTTCGCGCGCAGGTGGAGGCCAAGCCCGCACCCGCTGCCGACGACCCGAGCATGGTCTACCAGGGAGGCGCCTTCGTCGCCGCTGGCCCGTTCGACTGACCGCATCGCCAAGGAGGCACTCGCACATGCAGTGTGAACTGATCGTCGACGCACGCAACGGCACGGGCGAAAGCCCGGTGTGGCACCCCGTCGAGCAGGCCCTTTATTGGGTCGACATTCCCGCGCGCCAGCTGCATCGCTGGCAGGCTGGCACGCACCAGACGTGGCAAGGCGACGAGATGCTCGCCTGCATCGCCCGCACCCAGCAGGGCTGGGTGGCGGGCATGCAGAGCGGTATTTTCCAGCTGGCCCCCCAGGCCGACGGCACCCTCGCCAGCCAACTGCTCAGCCCCGTTGAACACGCCCGCGAAGGCATGCGTTTCAACGACGGGCGCTGCGACCGCCAGGGCCGCTTCTGGGCCGGCAGCATGCTGCTGGACATGGCCCAGGGCGCCCCGGTAGGCGCGCTGTACCGGCATGACCGCGAAGGCCAGTTGCACTTGGTACTGGAGGATTTGATCGTGCCCAACGGCCTGGCCTTCAGCCCGGACGGCACGCGCATGTACCTGTCGGACTCACACCCGGACGTGCAGACCATCTGGGTATTCGACTACGACACCGACAGCGGCACCCCGCACAACCGCCGGCTGTTCGTCGACATGCACGCCCTGCCCGGCCGCCCCGACGGCGCCGCCATCGACCAGGACGGCTGCTACTGGATCTGCGGCAACGATGCAGGCCTGGTGCACCGCTTCACCCCGGACGGCCGCCTGGACCGCTCGCTGCCGGTGCCGGTGAAGAAGCCTTCGATGTGCGCCTTCGGTGGCGCCAACCTCGACACCTTGTTCGTCACCTCGATTCGCCCCGCAGGCGACCTGAGCGACCAGCCCCTGGCCGGTGGCGTGTTCGCCCTGGACCCTGGGGTCAAAGGTCTGGAGGAACCCGCCTACCGGGGCTAACCCCCAACTGCCCGATACCTGAACCTGAAAACGCGTTACGACAGAAACCGGATAATAAAAAACACGGAGTTTCATCATGACCTTCAAACGCAAGCTGCTCCTTGCCGTACTCCCGCTCGCCGCCTCCCTCTCCACCAGCGCCTGGGCACTAGACATCAAGTTCGCCGACATCCACCCGGCCGGCTACCCGACCGTGGTGGCCGAGCAGAACATGGGCAAGAAACTCGAGAAAGAAAGCAACGGCGAAATCACCTTCAAGATGTTCGCCGGCGGCGTGCTCGGCTCGGAGAAGGAAGTGATCGAGCAGGCGCAGATCGGCGCCGTGCAAATGGCCCGCGTGAGCCTAGGCATCGTCGGCCCGGTGGTACCGGATGTGAACGTGTTCAACATGCCCTTCGTGTTCCGCGACCACGAACACATGCGCAAGGTCATCGATGGCGAGATCGGCCAGGAGATCCTCGACAAGATCACCAACTCCGAGTTCAACCTGGTGGCCCTGGCCTGGATGGATGGCGGCTCGCGCAGCATCTACACCAAGAAGCCGGTGCGCAGCCTGGAAGACCTCAAGGGCATGAAGATTCGCGTGCAAGGCAACCCGCTGTTCATCGACATGATGAACGCCATGGGTGGCAACGGCATCGCCATGGACACCGGCGAGATCTTCAGTGCCTTGCAAACCGGAGTGATCGACGGCGCCGAGAACAACCCGCCGACCCTGCTCGAGCACAACCACTACCAGAACGCCAAGTACTACACCCTCACCGGGCACTTGATCCTGCCGGAGCCGGTGGTGATGTCCAAGACCACCTGGAACAAGCTCACCCCCGAGCAGCAGGCGCTGGTGAAGAAGGTCGCCCGCGAGGCGCAGATGGAAGAGCGCGAACTGTGGGACGCCAAGTCCGCCGCCAGCGAAGAGAAGCTCAAGGCCGCCGGCGTCGAGTTCATCGCCGTCGACAAGAAGCCGTTCTATGACGCCACCGCCCCTGTGCGCGAGAAGTACGGCGCGCAATACGCCGACCTGATGAAGCGCATCGACGCGGTGCAGTGACCCACCCTTTCCAGACGACCTCGGCAGCGCGGTAGCCACCGCCCTGCCGACTTGGTGGTGCCCTATGAAAACGTTCTTCCTGCGTGTGAACGACACGCTTTACCGCGCCTGTATCTGGATCGCCGGCCTGTCGATCCTGACCATGTCGCTGATCATTCCCTGGGGCATCTTCGCCCGTTACGTACTGGGTACCGGCTCCAGCTGGCCGGAGCCGGTGGCCATCCTGTTGATGGTGGTGTTCACCTTCGTCGGTGCCGCCGCCAGCTACCGCGCCGGGGCGCACATGGCGGTGGCGATGGTCACCGACCGCATGCCGCCAGCCACCCGCGCCTTGGTGGCGGTGCTGGTGCAACTGTTGATGGTGCTGGTGTGCGTATTCATGACCTGGTACGGCACCAAGCTGTGCATCACCACCTGGAACCAGTACCTCGCCTCGTTGCCGGGCATGCGCGTGGGCATGACCTATGCGCCGATCCCGCTGGGCGGCTTGCTGACCTTGATCTTCGTATTGGAAAAACTCTTCTTCGGCGATCAAAGCAACCGCAAGGTGGTGCGCTTCGACCTGGTGGAAGAAAGCGAGGGGGCCGTCTAAATGGATGCTTTCATTCTTCTGGGCAGTTTCATCCTGCTCATCCTGCTGGGCATGCCGGTGGCCTACGCCCTGGGCCTGGCCGCGCTGATCGGCGCCTGGTGGATCGACATCCCGTTGCAGGCGATGATGATCCAGGTGGCCAGCGGGGTGAACAAGTTCTCGCTGCTGGCCATTCCGTTCTTCGTGCTGGCCGGCGCGATCATGGCCGAGGGCGGCATGTCACGACGGCTGGTGGCCTTCGCCGGGGTGCTGGTGGGTTTCGTGCGCGGCGGCCTGTCGCTGGTGAACATCACCGCCTCGACCTTCTTCGGCGCCATCTCCGGCTCGTCGGTGGCCGACACCGCGTCGGTGGGTTCGGTGCTGATTCCGGAAATGGAGCGCAAGGGCTACCCCCGCGACTTCTCCACAGCGGTGACCGTCAGCGGCTCGGTGCAGGCGCTGCTCACCCCGCCCAGCCACAACTCGGTGCTGTACTCGCTGGCGGCCGGCGGCACGGTGTCGATCGCCTCGCTGTTCATGGCCGGCGTGATGCCGGGGCTGCTGCTGAGCGCGGTGATGATGGGCCTGTGCCTGATCTTCGCGAAGAAGCGCAACTACCCCAAGGGCGAGGTGATTCCGCTGCGCCAGGCGCTGAAGATCGCCGGTGAAGCGCTGTGGGGCCTGATGGCCATGGTCATCATCCTCGGCGGCATTCTCTCGGGGGTGTTCACCGCCACCGAGTCGGCGGCCGTGGCGGTGGTGTGGTCGTTCTTCGTGACCATGTTCATCTACCGCGACTACAAGTGGCGCGACCTGCCCAAGCTGATGCACCGCACGGTGCGGACCATCTCGATCGTGATGATCCTGATCGGCTTCGCCGCCAGCTTCGGCTACGTCATGACCCTGATGCAGATTCCCTCGAAGATCACCACGGCGTTCCTGACCCTGTCGGACAACCGCTACGTGATCCTGATGTGCATCAACTTCATGCTGCTGTTGCTGGGCACGGTGATGGACATGGCGCCGTTGATCCTGATCCTCACGCCCATCCTGCTGCCGGTGATCACCGGTATCGGCGTAGACCCGGTGCACTTCGGCATGATCATGCTGGTGAACCTGGGCATCGGCTTGATCACGCCACCGGTGGGGGCGGTGTTGTTCGTCGGCTCTGCCATCGGCAAGGTGAGTATCGAGGCCACGGTGAAGGCGCTGCTGCCGTTCTACCTGGCGCTGTTCATGGTGCTGATGGCCGTGACCTACATCCCGGCCATCTCCCTCTGGCTGCCAAGCGTGGTGCTGTAACGCGACAGGCGGGCCGCCCAGGCCCGCCTGCTCCCTGCCGACCATCCCCACCGGGAGCCCTGGATGAACGTACCGTTGCTGCACCTGCAAGACCGCCTGACCCACCTGACCCTTGCGCCCACCCTGGGCGCCAGCCTGGTGAACTGGCGAGTGAAGGCCAACGATGAGCCCCTGCTGCGGCCCTCGGACACGGCAACCTTGGCCAGCGCCGGGCCGCGCATGCTGGCGTGCTACCCCTTGGCCCCGTGGTCCAACCGCATTGCCGAGGGCGGCTTCGCCCGGCCCGATGGCTGGCAGGCGCTGCACCCGAACACCGAGCAGGACCCCTACCCGATCCACGGCACGGCCTGGCAACAACCCTGGCAGGTGGCCCATCACAGCGAGCGGCGGGCGCGCCTGGTGCTCGAGAGTGAAATACCTTTCGCCTACCAGGCCACGCTGGATGTGCAACTGCAAGAGGGTTGCCTGAGCCTGGACCTGCACATCACCCACCGCGATGCGAAACCCAGCTGGCATGGCCTGGGGCTGCACCCGTATTTCCCCCGCTACCCCGGCACACGCCTGCAAGCTGTGGCTGGCCAGGTATGGCTGGGTGAGCCGGGGCAGCTGCCCACGCGGCAGGCTGATATTCCTCAAGACTGGTGCTTCGATACGCTAGCTGCATTGCCCGCTACGCTAGTCGACCACGCCTTCGACGGCTGGACGGGGGACTGCGTGATCGAGCAACCGGGCTATCGCCTGGCGTGCCAGGCCCAAGGCGCCGGGCTGTTCCTGCTGTATTGCCCGCTCGACAAGCCGTTTTTCTGCTTCGAGCCGGTCAGCCACCCGGTCAATGCCCATCATCTGCCGGGGCGGCCGGGGTTGCGCTTGTTGCAGGAGGGGGACGAGGTGAGCCTAGGGTGGCAGATGCGTTACCTGCCGGAGTGATAGTGAATGGCACCGGCGTAGCCGGTGTTCGCGGGCAAGCCCGCTCCTACAGGGTTTGCGCAATACCTGTAGGAGCGGGCTTGCCCGCGAACCAGGGCAAAGCCCTGGCCATACACAGCAAGGGCATCAGTTCAAATGCTGGTGCGCACGCAAGTGCTCGACCAACCGGTCGATGAAGGTGCGTACCTTGGTCGAGCCATACTTGCTCTCACGGTGCAGCACATGGATCGGCCACGGGGCTTCCTCGAACTCGTCGAGCAGCACCTTCAAGGTGCCGTTTGCGACATCCTCGGCCACTTGATAGGACATCTGCCGAACGATACCCAGGCCCTCGCGAGCGGCGGTAATCGCAGCATCGTTGCTGGTCACCGACAGCCTGGGCTTGAGGCGCAGGCTGGTAGGCTCGCCCGAGGTACTGAAGCGCCAGTCAGCCAGCGGCGACAGGTTGTTCGCAGCAATGATCACGTGCTCCGACAAATCGCCCGGGCGCTGCGGCACGCCATGGCGCGCCAGGTATTCGGGCGAGGCGCAGATCATCCGCCGTACCTTGCCGACGCCGATGGCCTTGAGGCCCGAATCCGGCAAGTGACCGATGCGCACCGCCACGTCCATGCCCTCTTCCACCACATTCACCACGCGGTCGAGAAAGTACGCGGTCACGTCCACATCAGGGAAAGTCTTGAGGTAATCGGCGATGCACGGCATCACGTAGAACTTGCCGAACAGCACCGGTGCGGTCACCGCAAGGTTGCCCTTGGGCGTGGCGTTGACGCCAGCTGCAGCTTCGTTGGCTTCGGTAAGGCTGGTGAGGATATGGCGGCTGTCATCCAGGTAGCGCCCGCCCGCTTCGGTCAGGCGCACGCTGCGGGTGGTGCGCAGCAGCAGCTTGACCCCCAGGCGCTCCTCCAGCGCTGTGACCGCACGGGTCACCGCCGCAGGCGAGATACCCAGCCGACGCGAGGCGGCGGCGAAGCTTTCCAGTTCGCCCACGGCGACGAACACCTTCATCAGGTGAATCTGGTCCATGCCCTGCCTCGCTGACGGTGTAGGAGAAGCAGGGATTATTCCAGCAGTCATGGGCAATGAGTAGGCTTTTGCGCAGGGTTCGAGAAAGCGAAGCCCGCGCCACGCGGTTGACGTGGCGCGGGCTGTCGGTCAGGCAGTGGTTTGCAGGCCGATCACGGTGCGAGGCATGCCAACGAAACCCGGCAGCGCCTCGATACGCGCCAGCCACGCCCGCACGTTCGGGTAGCCTTCCAGCGACACGTTGCCTTCCGGCGCGTGGGCGGTGTAGGAGTAGTTGGCGACATCGGCAATGGTCGGTTCGTCACCGGCCAGGAACTTGCTCTTGGCCAATTCGGCATCCATCACCTTGAGCAGGGCGTGGGCACGGGTGATGACTTCATCGGTGTCGAACGAGTAGCCGAACACCGTGACCAGACGCGCGGCGGCCGGGCCGAAGGCCAGCGGGCCTGCGGCGACCGACAGCCAGCGCTGGACGCGCGCTTCGCCGGCTGGGTCCTTGGGCAGCCACTTGCCGGTGGTGTCGTATTTTTTCGCCAGGTACACCAGGATCGAGTTGGAGTCGGCGATGACGGTGCCGTTGTCATCGATCACCGGCACTTGGCCGAAGGGGTTGAGCTTGAGGAATTGCTCGGTCTTGTGCTCGCCCTTGCCCAGGTTGACGAAGATGTTCTCGGTCGGCAGGTTCAGCAGCGACAGCATCAGCTCGGCACGATGGGCGTGGCCGGATTTAGGGAAGTCGTAGAACTTGATTGGCTGGGTCATGGCATTTCTCCGGGTGAGGTTGGGTGTGACTACATGCTGCGCCCATTCCCCCGGCAACAGAATCCGCACGGGCAGCAATCCATAATTTCGCAATGGGAAATAATGCCTCGCTCGACGAGATTCATGGATTGCCCCGCAAGTGCTTACCCTTTTAGAATGCAACCCATTCTCACTTGCTTGCCCTCGACCATGCCCCCATCCGCGGATCGCCCCCCTGTGCAGGAGCTCTACCGCAGCCATCACACCTGGCTGCAGGGTTGGCTGTTGCGCCGGGTAAGCGACCGCTGCGATGCCGCCGACCTGAGCCAGGACACCTTCGTGCGCCTGCTCACCCACGCCCCGCCCAGCGACCTGCGCGAGCCGCGCGCCTACCTGGCGACCATCGCCCGGCGCCTGCTGCTCAACCTGTATCGACGTCGCTCGCTGGAGCGCGCCTACCTGGAGGCACTGGCCCTTCAGCCGGAAGATGAAGCCCCGAGTGCCGAACACCAGGCTGCGGTGCTGGAAACGCTGAATGCGGTCGACCGGGTGCTGGCCAACCTGCCGGGCAAGGTACGCCGGGCGTTCCTGATGTCACAGCTCGAAGGCCTGAGCCAGGAGCAGATCGCCCAGGACATGGGTGTGAGCGTGCGGTCGGTCCAGCGTTGGCTGGTGCAGGCCTTCGAGGAATGCATCGTGCTGGCCTCGGAGGGCTGGGCATGAACGCCGCGCCCATCCCCCGCCCCATCGCCCGCCAGGCCGCCCAGTGGTTCCTGCGCCTGCAACAGGACGACTCGGCCCCCGCCCACCAGGCGTGCGCTGCGTGGCGCGCAGCACACGCCGACCATGAGCGCGCCTGGCAACTGGCGGCGCAGTTCAGCGCGCAGGTAAAGGCGATTCCCCCCGAAGTCGCACGCAGTGCCTTGCAACACCCCGCCGCACTTGGCCGACGGGCGACGCTCAAGACGCTCACGTCCTTGGTGGTACTGGGCTCACTGGGCGTGACGCTGCAACGCACCGGTACCTGGGACGGGCTGCTGGCCGATGTGCGCACCGGGGTCGGCGAGCGCCGGCAATTGACCCTCGAGGACGGCAGCACGCTGCACCTGAACACCGACACCTGCGTGGACATCCACTTCACGGCCAACGAACGCCGGGTAACCTTGCGCCGGGGTGAGTTGTACCTGAGCACCGGCGTCGACCCTCGCCCACTGCGGGTACAGTCGAAGTGGGGCACCTTCCAGCCGCTCGGCACGCGCTTCAGCGTGCGCCAGTACCCCGCGTCCGACCTGCTCCAGGTATTCGAAGGCAAGGTAGCGGCTACCTCGCCCGGCGGGCAGACGCTGACTATCGACGCGGGCGGCCAGGCGAGCGTCGATGCCAAGGGGGTGTCCCAGGCGGTGGCCGCGCCCGCCAACGCCGGTTGGCTGGACGGCGTGCTGCGGGTAGAGCGCATGCCCTTGGGCGAGCTGATCGACGAGCTGGCCCGCTACCGCCATGGCTGGACCCGCTGCGCGCCAGAGGTGGCCGGGCTGCGGGTTTCCGGCACCTACCAGCTGAACGACACCGACGCCGCGCTGGCTGCCCTGGCGATGGCCTTCCCGGTGCGTGTGCGCTATGTCACCCCTTATTGGGTGACGCTGGTACCGGCCAACGCCGGGGCCTGAAAAAACCGTGTCGTGTTTTAACCAGCTCGCGTGTCCTCTTCCTGAAATCGTCTCACAACGTTGCCAGGAAGCCCTCATGCGCACACTCGCCCCCTTTCGCCTCGCCCTGCTCGCCAGCCTGGTCTCCACGCCCCTGGCGTGGGCCGAGGACCCACGTCACTACCAGATTCCCCCTGGCCCGCTGAGCCAGGCGCTGGCCGAATTCGCAGCCCAGGCCGGGGTCAACCTGCCGCTGGACCCGGCCATGGTAGGCGGCCTGCAAAGCCCCGGCCTGCAAGGTGACGTAGGCACCGCCCATGGCTTCGAGCAGTTGCTGCGCGGCACTACCCTGGAGGCCGTGCCGCAGACCGGCAACACCTATACCCTGCGACCCAAGCCGAGCAGTTCAGCGCTGCAACTGGACTCGACCAACATCAACGGCCTGCACGATGTGCGCCCGTCGGCCATCGGCCCGCTGTATGGCTACAAGGCCTCGCACAGTACGGTCGGCACCAAGACCGACGCGGCGCTGCGCGATATTCCGCAGTCGATCCAGGTGGTACCGCGCCAGGTGCTCGAGGACCAGCAGGCCACCAGCATGGCCGATGCGCTGAGCAACGTCAGCAGCATCCAGCGCGGCAACACCCATGGCGGCAGCGTGGAGAGCTTTATCGTGCGGGGCTTTCAGGGCACCACCTATGCCATCGACGGGGTGCTGACCAACTCGCTGAGCGTGCGCCCGGAAATCCTCACCGACCTGGCCGGCGTCGAGCGCATCGAGGTGCTCAAGGGCCCGGCCTCGGTGCTCTATGGCCGTGGCAACCCGGGCGGGCTGATCAACGTGGTCACACGGCGCCCGACCCTGGTACCGGAAGCGCAGGTCAAGGTGCAGGGCGGCGACTTCGACCTGCGCCGCAGCCAGGCGTGGATCGGCGGGCCACTCTCCGCCGAACATGGCCTGGCCGGCAGCCTGGCCATGGCCTACCAGACCGAGGGCAATTTCCGCGACCATTACCGCGACAGCCACCGCCGCTACATCGCCCCGTCGCTGTCCTGGGCACCCAACGACGCCACCCGCCTGGACATGGGCCTGGAATACACCGAAACCGACGCCCAGTACGACCGTGGCCTGCAAGTGATCGGCGACCGGGTCGACAAGCGCTACAAGGTGTTCCTCGAAGAACCCTGGTCGCACAGCGACAGCGACAAAACCGCCGCCTGGTTCAAGCTGGAGCACGACCTGAACGACTGGCTGACCCTGCGCCAGGTGACACGCTGGGACCATTCCAACAAATACATGCTCAACATCTCCCAGCGCACCTTGCAGGCCGATGGCCGCACCCTGGTGCGCCGGGCCACCGACTTCGACGAAGAACAGCGCTCGCTCAGCGCCCAGTTCGAGGCCATCGCCCGCTTCACCACCGGCGGCCTGGGCCACCAGGTGCTGGCAGGAGTCGAGACGGTCAAGGGCAAGCGCAGCGTGACCATGCTGCGGGCCAGCGTGGCTTCGCTGGATATCTGGAACCCGGTGCACGGCGCCCAGCCGGGGCCATTCAGCTTCGGTGAGGACTCGCGCTTCGACCAGGAAAGCTATGGCGTCTACCTGCAAGACCAGATCGACCTGAACGAGCAGTGGAAGCTGCTGCTGGGCGTACGCTGGGACCAGGTCACCCAGCGCAACCGCAACTACACCGCCACCGGCAGCTACAACGATGTCGACATCGACCCGTCCGACACCTCGCCGCGTGCCGGGCTGGTCTACCAGCCCACCGAGCGCCTGGCGCTGTACGTCAGCTACAGCACCTCGTTCGCCCCGCAAAGCCGCCTGACCCGCGACGGCACCGTGCTCGACCCGGAAACCGGCGAGCAATACGAGGTGGGCGCCAAGTACGAACTGATTCCCGATCGGCTGTCGGCAACCTTGTCGGCCTTCGAGATTCGCCGCGAGAACCTGTCGACCAGCGACCCACTGGACAACGCCTATTCGATCCAGACCGGCGAGCAGCGGGTACGCGGCGTGGAGCTGGACGTCAGCGGCGAAATCGCTGATGGCTGGAATGTGATCGGCAATATCGCCGTGCTGGATGCCAAGCTGGTCAAGGACACGCGTCTTGAGGAAGGCAACCGCCTGGAAGGCGTGCCGGTGGTCAGCGGCTCGCTGTGGTCCACCTACCAGTTGCAGGACGGCGCATTGCAGGGGCTGGGCTTCGGCGCCGGGGTGTTCTTCGCCGGCAAGCGCTACGGCGACCTGGCCAACAGCTATAGCGCCAGTGGCTATGGGCGCCTGGACATGAGCGTGTTCTACGACATCGACGAACATGTGCGGGTGTCGCTGAACGCTCGCAATGTGCTGGACAAGGGCTACGTCGAAACCATCTCCAGTGCCGGCAACTACCCGGGCGAACCCATGGCGCTGGTGGCGACCCTCAGCGCCGGGTTCTAGGGTCTGTCTGAAATGTGTCTGCGCGAAGGCCAGACAAGGCGAAACGGGGCGAGGAAGCGCAGTGTACTGTAGTACATGAGCATTCCGAGCCCCGTTTCAACGCAGTATGGACGAGTGCAGGCATATTTCAGACAGACCCTAGGGCTTAGTGGCGCGACAGCTTCTGGTAGCGGTAGAGGCCACGTGCGGCCTCAACCACCTGGGGTACGCAGGCCTGGAGCTCGTCGAAGCTCATCGAGTCGAGCAGCTCGTAGTTGTCTTCCAGGCCATGCAGCGAGATGGCCTTGAGCAGTTGTTCCTGTTCGGGCGGCAGCTCAGCCCACTCAGCGACTTGGGTAGCGCGCATGTAGCCGAAGCACCATTCCTCGAGGATGATCGCGGTGCCTTGTTCGCCTTCGCTTTCCTCGAACAACGGCTCGAAGGTGTCCAAGTGCTCGTCCAGCGCCTCGGCCACCTGGTGTGCATAGCGCAGCATCAGCGCGGTGTAGGCTTCTTCGTGGGCGGGCTTCTTGAACTTGGGTACCTTGCCGCCAGCGACAGTGGGCAGCCAGGTTTCAGGCAGGACGGGGGTCGGCGAGCTGGCCAGGGCGGTGAAGAAACCGTTGAGTTCGGCCAGGTTGAGGACGGAGTAATCGTTGCCGTAGGTGATGAGCAGGTCTTCGAGGCGGGCGAGTTCTTTTTCGCTGAGCGAAGGGAGCATGGGGGAGCGTCCTGGTAAGGCGAATAGGCGTGCACCCTAGCATAGGCAAGGTCATCGCGGGGCGGGCCCGCGATGACCTCGTCACCCGTTACACGGCCAGTGCGCGCTCACGCAGCTCGACGTTGAGAATGCGATCGTTCTCGCTGTAGTCGACCGGGCAGTCGATCACGTGTACGCCTGGGGTCTTGATGCAGTGCTCCAGCAACGGCAGCAGGCCTTCGGCGCTGTCCACACGGTGGCCATTGGCACCATAGGCTTCGGCGTACTTGACGAAGTCCGGGTTGCCGTAGTCCAGGCCGAAATCGGTGAAGCCCATGTTGGCCTGCTTCCAGCGGATCATGCCGTAGCCGTCGTCACGCAGGATCACCACGGTGACGTGCATCTTCAGGCGCACGGCGGTTTCCAGCTCCTGGCTGTTCATCATGAAGCCGCCGTCGCCACACACGGAAATCACTGGGCGGTCGGGGTATACCAGGTGCGCGGCCATGGCCGAGGGCAAGCCTGCGCCCATGGTCGCCAACGCGTTGTCCAGCAGCACGGTGTTGGGCTTGTGGGCCTTGTAGTTGCGGGCGAACCAGATCTTGTAGATGCCGTTGTCCAGGGCGACGATGCCTTCGGACGGCAGGGCACGGCGCACATCGGCGACCAGGCGCTGCGGGTAGACCGGGAAGCGGTTGTCGTCCTTGCCTTCGGCGATCTGCGCTTCGTTGGCTTCGCGAATCGCCAGCAGGCGGGTGAAGTCCCAGTGCGAGGTGTCGCCCAGGCCTTCGGCGATCTGCCACACGGCGTTGGCGATGTCGCCGATCACTTCGATCTGCGGGAAGTACACGGCATCGACTTCGGCGGAGCGGAAGTTGATGTGGATGACTTCGGTGCCGCCACGCACCATGAAGAACGGCGGCTTCTCGATCACGTCGTGGCCGATGTTGACGATCAGGTCGGCAGCTTCGACCGCGCGGTGCACGAAGTCGCCCGACGACAGCGCAGCGTTGCCCAGGAAGCGCGGGTTGCGTTCGTCGACCACACCCTTGCCCAGCTGGGTGGTGACGAATGGGATGCCGGTTTGGTCGATCAGTTGCTTGAGGACCTTGGCGGTCATCTTGCGGTTGGCGCCGGCGCCGATCACCAGGATAGGGCTGCGGGCGTTGCGCAGCTTGCCGATGGCAGCCTCGATGGCCACGTGCTCGGCCAGCGGGCGGCGATGCAGGCTCGGCGGGATCGGCATGCTGTCGGTCTGCTCGGCGGCGATGTCTTCCGGCAGCTCCAGGTGCACCGCGCCGGGCTTTTCTTCTTCAGCCAGGCGGAACGCTTCGCGCATGCGCGAGGGGATGTTGTCGGCCGAGGCGAACTGGTGGGTGTACTTGGTGATGGGGTCCATCATCCCGCACACATCGATGATCTGGAAACGGCCCTGCTTGGACTTCTTGATCGGCTTCTGGCCGGTGATCATCATCATCGGCATGCCGCCGAGGTAGGCGTAGGCACTGGCAGTCACCAGGTTGGTGGCACCGGGGCCCAGGGTCGACAGGCTGACGCCGGTTTTGCCGGTGAGGCGGCCATAGGTGGCGGCCATGAAGCCTGCGGATTGCTCGTGACGGGTGAGCACCAGCTTGATCTTCGACTTGCGCAGGGACTCCAGCAGGTCGAGGTTCTCCTCGCCGGGGATGCCGAACACATACTCGACACCTTCGTTTTCCAGGCATTGCACAACGACATCGGCGGCCTTGGCCATCTTGCTAGTTACCTCACGTGATAGGACGCCAATGCATCCATGGGTGGTCAGCGCGGTGCACTGACATCGGTTTGTCCAGAGGCAAGCAATGCCCCCCGAACAAAGCCTTGACGCAGGCAACGCTCGATAAAGTCACGCACATAAACGGCCGCATTGTCGCACCCTCGCGGCACCGCCATGGCTTGGCGGATGGCGGTGAAGGCGCCGCCGAGCACACGGTAGCGCGGGTCGGCGTCGGCCACCTTCTGCAAAGGCTGGCGCACACCGGCGGCGGCGTCGAGGCTTTCTTCGAGGAACAGATCGACGGCACCGGCCGAGGTGTCGGCACGTTGCAGCTGTGCGTGCTGCAGGGTGCGGCTCAGGTACAGGTCGTAGGCCGCGCCCTTGCCGACCGCCAGGCGCAGGCCGGGCTGGTCGAGGTCGTCGACGTGCTGGAAGGGTGCGTCCTGGCGGACCAGGTAGGTGCCTTCGATCAGCACGTAGGGTTCGCTGAAGGCGATCTGCGCTTCACGCAGCGGGTCGATGGCCAGGAACGCCAGCGTCCAGGCACCCTGCTCCAGGGCGGCGAAGACCTTGCCGGCGGCGTCGTAGGTGTGCATCTGCAAGGGCACGCCGAGTTCTTCGGCCAGGGCCTTGGCCAGGGCGACCGACACGCCCTGCGGCTCGCCATCCACGCCGCGCTGGGCGAGGATGGGGTTACCGAGGTTGATGGCGGCGTGCAACACGCCGTTGGGGGCCAGTTCGGCGAGAGCGCTCATTGGGGGTCTCCATCAAGTTGCCTGCCCACTACGGGGCCGCTAAGAACAACACATCATTCAGCCTGAAAACACCAGGCACACCGGGCTACCGATGGACAACGCAAAGCCTGTCGGGCTCAAACGACCGCATTGCGGGTCGACCGCCATCGCCACGATGCTGTCGCTGTCTTCATTCAACGCGAACAGGAACCGCTGGTCCGGGGTCAGGGTAAAGAATCTCGGCGTCCGCCCGCCCGTAGCCTGCGACTCGACCAGGCTCAACACCCCGCTCTGCCCATCGATGGCAAACACTGCGATGCTGTCATCTCCGCGGTTGGAGACGTACACGAAGCGCCCCGCTCGATCGACTTCGATCCCCGCCGCGCGGCTGTCGCCGGTATAGGTCGAAGGTAGCGACGGCAGTATCTGCAAGGCTTGCAGCGCCCCGCTGCAGGCATCGAAACGGTAGGTAGTGACCGTCGAATCCAGCTCGTTGACCACGTAGGCGAACCGCGCCTGCGGGTGCAGCGCCACATGCCGCGGGCCTGCACCTTGGCGAGTGGCCACGAACGGTTGCGTGGCCGGGCTTAGCAGGCCGTCCTCGAAGCGGAAGGTGAAAATCCGGTCCAGCCCTTTGTCCGGTACCAGGACGAACCGCCCAGTCGCATCGAACAGGTTGAAATGCGGCTTGGCGAAGGGCTGCTCGATGCGGTGCGGCCCAACCGGCCCTTGCAGCTCGAGTAATTGACGCACTGCCCCCAGACGCCCATCGGCCGCCACCTCGAGCACCGCCAGGGTGCCGCTGATGTGGTTGGCCACCACCAGGAAGCGTTCGCTCGGGTCCAGCGCCAGGTGCACCGGGTTGATGCCCCCGCACGGCTGGCGGTCGAGCAGGGCCAGGGTGCCATCGGCCGGGTCGACACGAAAGGCACTGACCTCGTGGCCATCGCCATGCAAGCAGTAGAGGCGGTTACCGGCGCGGTTGAGGGTCAGGTACGACGGGTTGACCAGGTCGCCCAGTACCTGCAGCGGTACCAGGGTACCGGCCTGCGGGTCGAACCGGCAGACCGTGATGCCGTCGCCACGGGCGTTGCGTTCACGCGTGGTGCGCGAACCGATATAGGCATACATCTGCGCTGTTCTCCCAGACATGAACGGGGTCATTGGCCGCGTGTGCGTCGGACCACTTTCCGGATCACGTAGGGCAACACACCGCCATCGGCAAGATAGCGGATCTCCTGCGTTGAATCGATCCGGGCAATCAGCTCGGCGTGGTCGCAGCGGCCATCGGCGCGGTGAATCAGCAGGCCGATACGGTTGTCACCCACCCGCAAGGTATCGAGGCCAGAGAAGTCGAAGCGTTCGTGGCCCTCGAGGTGCAGGCCCTCCACGCCCTGCCCTGCCGGGAATACCAACGGCAGCACGCCCATGCCGATCAGGTTGCCGCGGTGGATGCGCTCGATGCTGCGCGCCACTACCGCACGTACGCCCAAAAGGGCCTGGGCCTTGGCCGCCCAGTCGCGGCTGGAGCCTGCGCCGTAGTTGATACCGGCGAATACCACCAGCGGCGTGCCAGCGTAGCTTTGCGCCGCCTCGTACAGCGGCAAGCATTGGCTGCGGTCGGCATTCCACGCCCAGGCGCCGCTCCCCGGTTGCACCTTGCCGAGCAGGCGGTTGTGCAGCGATGCATTGGTGAAGGCGCCGCGCAACATGACCTCATGGTTGCTGCGCCGGGTGGAGTACTGGTTGAGGTCCTGCGGGTCTTCGCCATGAGCCAGCAGCCATTGCCCCGCCAGGCTGCTGGCAGGAATGGCACCGGCTGGAGAGATATGGTCGGTGGTGACATTGTCGCCCAGTACCAGCAGCGGCCGCGCGCCGTGAATGGCCAGGCTGGCCTTGGGCTCTGCCTGAATGCCGGCAAGGTACTGCGGGCGGCGCAGGTAGGTCGAGCGCGGGTCCCAGGGGAACTGCACACTGCCTTCGGCGGACAGCGCCTGCCAGTGGTGGGTGCCGTCCCACACGCTGGCCAATCGCTGCTGGAAGTGCTCGGGCCTGACGACCCGCTCTACCAGCGCCGCGACCTCCTCGTCGCCGGGCATCAACTCGTGCAGGTGCCGTGGCGTGCCGCTGGCATCCCTGCCCAGGGGCTCGCGGGTCAGGTCCACCTCGATGCTGCCGGCAATGGCGTAGGCTACGCACAGGGCTGGCGAGGCGAGGTAGCCGGCAGGCACTTTGGGGTTGACCCGGCCTTCGAAGTTGCGATTCCCGGACAGCACGGCCACGCCCTTGAGGCCTTGCTCGGCAAAGGCCTGTACCTGCGTTTCGAGGCTGCCGGAGTTGCCGATGCAGGTCATGCAGCCGAAGCCGGCCAGGTCGAAGCCGAGGGCGGCGAAGTCCACCAGCAGGTCGGCTTCGGCCAGGTAGTCGGCCACCACCCGCGAACCAGGCGACAACGAGGTCTTGACCCAGGGCTTGCGCTGCAGCCCCAGGCGCCTGGCATTGCGGGCCAGCAGGCCGGCCTGGATCATCTGCGCGGGGTTGGCGGTATTGGTGCAACTGGTGATCGCCGACAGCACCACCGCACCGTGTCGAATCGAGGTACCGAAGCGGGGCTCGAAAAAGCCGTCATCGACGAGGTTCACACCGCCCAGCACCTGTTCTTTGAACGAAGCGCCTGCACGTGAAAGGGGCTGGCGCTGATGCGGTTGGTAGGGGCCGGCGACGCTGGGTTCGATGAGGGCCAGGTCCAGTTCGATCAATTCGTCGAACTCAGGCTCCGGCAGTTCATCGCGACGATACAGGCCCTGGGCATGCAGGTAGGTAGCCGCCTGCTGGCAAAGCGTAGGCGAGCGTCCACTGAGCCTGAGGTAGTCCAGGGCCTGGTCGTCGAAGGGGAAGAACACCACGGTGGCGCCATACTCGGGCGCCATGTTCGCCACCGTGCCGCGAGCAGCCCAGCCGAGGCTCGAAAGGCCAGGGCCGGTGAACTCGACGAACTTACCGACCATCGCCCGCTGGCGCAGGGTCTCGGCCACGTGCAACGCCAGGTCGGTGGCGGTAACACCGGGGCGTAGGGCATTGCTGACGCGAATGCCGATCACCTGGGGAAAGCTGATCGGCACTGGCTCGCCCAACATTGCCGCCTGCCCTTCCAGGCCGCCGACACCCCAACCCAGTACACCAATGGCGTTGATCATCGGGGTGTGGCTGTCGGTGGCGACCATGTCGTCTGGGTGCAGCAAACGCTGGCCGTCGGCGCTACGGCTTTCCCAAACGACCTGGGCCAGGGCTTCCATGTTCATCTGGTGGATGATGCCGGTACCGGGCGGGATCACGCCGAAGTTGTCCAAGCTTTTCTGCGCCCACTTGATGAAGCGGTAGCGCTCGCTATTGCGGCGAAAGTCGATGTCGAGGTTGAGCGCCACCGCGTCGGGCTCGGCGTAGCGCTCCACGATCACCGAGTGGTCGATGGTCAGCACGGCGGGGATCTGCGGATTCATCGCGCTGGGGTCACCGCCCAGTTCGGCGACCACGTCGCGCATGCCGGCGAAGTCGGCCAGGGCGGGCAGGCAGGTGGTGTCGTGGAACATCAGGCGATTGGGCACGAATGGCACCTCGCAGTCCGGGCCCTGGCCAACGGCACGGGCCAGCACGGCGTCCAGCGCCTCGGGGGAACAGCGGGCGACGTTCTCCAGGAGGATCCGCAGCGAATAGGGCATACGCGGGAGCTGGTTGGGCGTGAGGAGTTTTTTCAGGTCGATGTAGACGAAAAGGGCCTGGTCGATCTCCAGGGGGCTCAGCAGGTCGGTCATGCTCGGCTCTTGTCAGGGTCATCGCGTCGCGAGCGGCGACGCTGGGATGAGCCATGCTAGGGGCTGGAGCGAGCCAGGAAAATTGACCAATGGCCATGGCAGCGTTCTCCGATAGAGAACGCTCGGACGCTACTTTTTCGTCGGGGCCTGTAGGTGGTCGATGAAGGTCTTGAGGGTCGGCGAAGCCAGCTCGTACGCCTTGAATACCAATAGCAAGGTGCGCTGCGCCCATTGCTCGTTCAGGGTCACACGCTTGAGGCGGTGGCTGCGCACATAGGGGGCGACCGCGCTGCGTGGCAGTACTGCCAGGCCTAGGCCGTTGGCGACCATGCGGCACATGCTGTCGAAGCTGCTGATGCGGATGCGCATCTTGAGCGGGTGGCCGTGCTTGTCGGCTTCCTCGGTGAGCAGGTTGTGCAGGGAACTGTCCAGGTGCGGGCCGACGAACTCGTGGTGCAGCACATCCCTGAAATACGCAACTCGTCGACTGGCCAGTTCATGCTCGGCGGGCACCACCAGTACCAGTTCGTCATGACGGTAGACGCGGGTCTCCAAGCCCAGGGGCTGGGTTTGCGAGGAAATGATACCCAACTCGGCATGCTCGTCGGTTACTGCCCGTACCACAGCAGCGCCAGTGCGTTCTTCGATGTCGAAACGAATCTGCGGATAGCGCGCGGTGAAATCGGCCATATCTTGGGGCAAGAACTGCGACAGTGCCGAGGTGATGCCGTGGATGCGAATGTGACCCTTCACACCCGAGGCGAACTCGCTGAGTTCGTTGTCCAGTTGGGTCATGGTCTGCTTGAGCTGACGGGCGTAGTACAACAATGACTGCCCAGCGGGGGTGAGCTCGACACCACGAGCGTTGCGGATCAGCAGAGGGGCGCCGGCCTGTGCTTCCAGCTCGCTGATGCGTTTGCTGACGGCGGAAACAGCCAGGTGCTTGAGCGCGGCGGCACGGGTCAGGTTGCGCTCCTGGGCGACGCTGATGAAAAGATCCAGGCTGGTGAGGTCGTAGCGCATGGGCGAGGGTGTTCCCAGGGGCATGTGGACGAGCACGATATCCTTTAGGGCCGCGCTTGTCCCGCGATAGAGCCCGATCAGGGAGCGTTGTTTTTGAGCGTACAAAGACAAAACCCCTACCTGCTCGCGCAGATAGGGGTTTTGCGAAATGAATCTTGACGATGACCTACTCTCACATGGGGAAACCCCACACTACCA